>NZ_JBJZOK010000015.1:0-205136 GCF_047200615.1 Nocardia sichangensis | reverse complement strand
CTGTGCCTCAACGTCGAAGTGCTGTCGGCGGGCTCGGCCATCGAATTCCAGCACGCCGACGACGAGGTGGATCGCACCGCCGCCAATTTGGGAATCAAGCTGTCCGGCAATGAGTCCGCCTCGGTCAACGACCTCTCGAGCTGATCCTGCCGCACATTGATCGGCGCGCCGCGCACGAAGCTGTCGCAATGGCCCGTGCGCGGTGCGCCGGTACCGTCAGGACGCTCTTGCCTGGTTGGACGGCGGCTTGACCACGCCGACGAGCGATCCCGCGTTCATGGAATAGCTGTTGGATTTCAATTGATCACTGGAATTGCCCTCGATGGTGGTGATCCGGCCGGTCCTGGGATCTACGGACTCCACGATTCCGACATGGTCGGGGGTTCCGTCGCCCTCCCAGTCGAAGATGATCATGTCCCCCTTTTGCGCGCTCGAGATATTCGCCGCCAAGCCCATGTGTTTGGCGTCGTTCCAGACGGCGGGCACGTAGTTGGGGTTGGTCCAATGGACGTTGTAACCGGCCTGATCCCACGTCCAAGTGGAGAAAGCCGCGCACCATGCGTCATTGATGTTGTACGGGGCCTTATAAAGCTTGCCGTCCGGGCCGCGGAACATCGGGACGTTGTTGCCGCCGATCTCGGCGACACCGAGCGCCAGTTGCTCCCGCGCCTTCGCGATGATGTCGTCCGGGGTTCCGGTTCCACGGGTCCAGGTGGCATTGCTGGCGGTCGGCGCCCACGGAGCAAGTGACCCGGCATCCGGCGCATTGCCGTAAGGGTTGCGCGGAAGGTCCGGGATCATCTGATAGATGTTGCCCGCGTCCCGTCGCATGCCGCTGTCCGCGTCCTCGATCGTGTCGTGCACACGGTCCACGCCCTCCAAGATCAGCTGTAGCAGCCGGTTCTCCTCGGCGGGGGTCAGGTGCAAGTTGCCATCGGGCAGCCGGGTCAGCTGGTGCTCTCCGGGCTTGCGGCTCAGCTCGGTCACGAGCCCGTTCACGATCTCCTTGACATCCTGGAACGCCTTGTTCGAGGTGTCGAAGCTCGCGATGGCGCGTTCGTTCACGCCGTCGTTCTGCGCTTGCAGTTGTGACGTCTTGTCCACGAACGCACCGCGCTGCTTGTCGTAGCCGTCGACCAGCACCGACGATCCGGGTTCGAGCGTCTGGGCGCCATCCTTGGTGAGCTTTTTGCCGTCCGCGCTCAGCAGCTTCTTGTCCCCCAGCCAAGCGATCATGTCCGGCTGCCCGCCATCCCAGCCGGACGCGAACAGCATGACCGCGTTCTGCATGTACACATTCGCCACGTCGACCACCGCGTTGAGACCGCCACTGGCGTAGTCGGGATGCGGAAGGTCGGGGAGGTCTATATCGGCAAGGGTCGTCATGCACGCCCTCCACTCCGCGCGATCTCCACGGCCCGTCCCCGCGGGACAACAAACAGCATCCGTAACCTCTCTCGGCGAGAGTCTCCTGGCACATGCGGCGCACGTGCGTTACCGCAAGTATCGGGCATTCCCGACATTGGAAATTGCCGACACGTCCGTCCGAACCCTGGGTGAGCTGCCCCGACGAATCGCACGAGTCGTGCGCTGTGGGGTGGACTACGTTGCCTGGGAAAGCCTCAGAGGGTCAGACGCACCATATCCGCCGTGCGCGCCAAACCGGGGAACGCCTGGGGGGTCGAGCGCGGATGCAGCGCATGCACCGCGAGCCGGAACATGACCGCGCGCAACAACATCTGCGGCCACTCCGGCAAGTCCGACCAACGATCGAGTAAGCCGTCATCCGCGCCGCCCCAGGAGAGTGCGTCCACCACGACCACCGCCGCTGCCCAGGGCACCGGACGCCAGTACGGGGTGAGGTCGGTGAGCCCGGGGGTCTGCGCGCCCGCGAACAACACGGTGCCGAACAGGTCGCCGTGCACCAGCTGCGGAGGCGACTGCACCGGCTTGCGGAGGGTGGCCAGTTGGCCGATCAGTTCGATGCTGCGCCGCCCGTCCGGGGAGGTCGACAGCGACGCGCCGCCCGCGCGCAGACTGCGCAGCGGCACCGGCTCCCAGGCGGCGCGATCGGCCGCGACGAACACGTCGATGTCCACCCACGGCACCACCGGCGGCTGAGCGAGGAAGCGCGGACGCTCCAGCTTCTCTGTCGCCTTGTGCAGGCGCAGCGACACCGAGACCACCTCGTCGTGTCGCGGTTCGGGCATGCCCTCCAGATAGGTGTCCGCGCGCCAGCCGGACACCACATAGCGACCGTCGGTCGCCCGCACCGGACGGGCCAGCCGCAGGCCGTCCACCTTCAACGCCTCACGGACCTTCGCCGACCACGCCGCACGCGCGTGATCGGTGACCGGACTGAGCACCACGTCGCCCAAGCGCCAGCCGCCTTCCCAGTCGCCGAGCGAAACCGGGGTCACTTCGCGCAGACCGAACGTGGCACGCACATGCTCGGGAGGTTCCACAGAAGTCACGGCCGTACGCTACGCTGCGTCGATTTCGGCGCGCCTCCGGCGCGCCGTGACTCAGTACACCGGCAGCGACTTGTCCACCTGGTTGGCCCAGGCGATCACGCCGCCTTGCAGATGGGTGGCGTCGGAGAAGCCCGCGCGCTTGAGCGCGGCCAGGGCCTCGGCGGAGCGCACTCCGGTCTTGCAGTGCAGCACGATCGGACGGTTCTGGGGCAGTTCGGACAGCGCCTCACCGGACAGGATGCGGTCCTTCGGGATGAGCTTCGCGCCCTCGATGTGCACGATGTCCCACTCGACCGGCTCGCGCACGTCGATCAGCTCGATGTCCTTGCCCGACGCCAGCAGCTCCTCGAGCTCGCGCGCGGTGATGGTGGACCCGGCCGCGGCCGCCTGGCCCTCCTCGGACACCACGCCGCAGAACGCCTCGTAGTCGATCAGCTCGGTGATCGGCTGGCGCTCCGGGTCGCGGCGCAGCTTGATGGTCCGGTAGTTCATGTCCAGTGCGTCGTACACCATCAGACGGCCGAGCAGCGGCTCACCGATGCCGGTGATCAGCTTGATCGCCTCGGTGACCATCACCGAACCGATGGACGCGCACAGCACGCCGAGCACGCCGCCCTCGGCGCAGGAGGGAACCATGCCGGGCGGCGGGGCCTCCGGGTACAGGTCGCGGTAGTTGATGCCGCGTCCGTCCGGGGCGTCCTCCCAGAACACCGAGACCTGGCCCTCGAAGCGGTAGATCGAGCCCCACACGTACGGCTTGCCCGCCAGCACCGCGGCGTCGTTGACCAGGTATCGGGTGGCGAAGTTGTCGGTGCCGTCGACGATCAGGTCGTACTCGCGGAACAGTTCCACCGCGTTCTCCGGTTCCAGCCGGATCTTGTGCAACCGCACATCGATGCCGGAGTTGATCTCCAGGATCGAGTCGCGCGCGCTGTCGGCCTTCGGGCGGCCGATGTCGGATTCGCCGTGGATGACCTGACGCTGCAGGTTCGAGGCGTCGACCTCGTCGAACTCGACGATGCCGAGCGTGCCCACGCCCGCGGCGGCCAAGTACAACAGGGCGGGCGATCCGAGGCCACCCGCGCCGATCACCAGCACTTTGGCGTTCTTCAGACGTTTCTGCCCGTCCACGCCGAGATCGGGGATGATCAGGTGTCGGCTGTAGCGGGCTACCTCATCCCTGGTCAGCTCCGCGGCCGGCTCGACAAGTGGCGGCAGGGACTTGGGTGATGACACGTCCAGGACTCCTCGAATCGCTTGGCCGATCGCTGCGGCGGTATGACGCCCTCGGCGGGTTGGTTCAACAGTGCAACACCGACGACCGGGCCGTTCTTCCCGCCCATCGTTCCGTATACCCGCCGCACCGCGACAACCACCCCGTCCGGCGCAATCACTATCCCCGGGGGTAGGGCCAGGGGTTGAACCGGCAGCGCTTGCCGTCCATCGGCACCACGCCGTGCGGATCGAGGGCGGCGATGTCGTCGTTGCGGGTGCCGAAGGTCTGCTGCATCATCACCGGCGCCAGCCCGCCGTCGGTGTCGCACGCCTGATGCTGGTGGTAGCCGATGGCGTGACCGACCTCGTGGTTGATCTGGTACTGCCGATAGGACCCGATATCGCCTTCGAACGCGAGCGCGCCGCGCACCCACCTGACCTCCGACAGCACGACGCGGCGATCGTCGGCGTTGTAGCAGGAGGTATCGATCGGGATGTCGAAACCGCATTCCTTGCGGCTGGATCCCCGTGAGGTGAGCGAGACGCGGAAGTCCACCTCGCCCTGGTCGACCCGGCGGAACGCGAACTTGGGGTCGTGCGTCCAGCTCTTCGGGTTGGCCAGCGTGGAATCGATCATCTTGGCGACGGCCTCGTCCCCGCCCAGGCCGGAAGTGTCCACGCCGTTCTCGATTTCCACGGTGTAGCGGAAGGCGGTCGCGGTGCCGGTGCCGATCTGGGCGGTCGTGCCGGGCACTACATGCCAGACGCCCGCACCCGACTCGGCGAAGGCGCCGCCTTCCGGAAGAGCCCCGGTCGGCAGGTCGGTGGGAAACTGCCCGTCACCCGGCGGAGCGCCGATGATGCCCGCGGTCGCGGTGGCCGGACTGAGTCGACCGAGCCCAGGATCCGAGCCCGCGGCGTTGATGTCGTCGGTGGCGCGGATCGCGTCGACCACCACCAGAACGGTGATCACGACCAGCACCGGCAACGCGTACGCCCGCCAGCCGTAGGTCGAGACGAATCTGCCCAGTGCGCTCTGCTTCTTGGCATCCCGCTCGGGACGCGACCTCGTCCTGCCCTCGCCGGGAGCGGTGGGATCCCAGCGGGCGCGCAGCGGTTGGTGGGATCGCTCGGCCTTGTGCGAGTACAGACCGAGCGGATCGTAGACCTCGGCGCCATCGTGTTCGAGCTGCGCCAAGGCTGAATCCGGCTGGGGCGCAGGAGGTTCAGGCGGTTTGCCGCGCACGCGTTTACTTGTCTCCCGGCCGGGCGACCCGCCGCCCGCCCCGGACCGCTTGGCTGCGCCGGTCCGAGCCGCCTCACCGGATCGCGCCACTGGCCAGGTTCTCGCCACGCCGTCCGACCCTACGGAACCGGGCGCGCCGGAGCCAGCCGGGCGACGCGCACCGCGCCGCCCGCCGGGGGGTCTTTCCGGTCGGTCGGTCACGTTCACCAGCGTCTCACAGCGGCGAATCCCCCCCTGCGGGCATACCAGCGGGCCCGTTGGTGCGACAATGTGTCTCCGGGTGGCACCAGTTGCCCGGCCCCGATCCGCGGGCGGGCGACAACCGGGTATCGTTCTTGAGATAACCCGGTGCACACCCCTTTGCCGGGGAATCGACTGGGAGAGCCGAAATGACTGACCTCGTGGACCGGATGACGTCCCGTAGATCGTCGTCCGAGCCCGCCAAACGCGGTACCCGGCTTCCGCGCGACGAGCGACGTCTACAGCTACTCGCGGCGGCAAGCGAAGTCTTCGTGCAGCGCGGTTATCACGCCGCCGGCATGGACGAGATCTCGCAGTGCGCCGGAGTGAGCAAGCCGGTGCTGTATCAGCACTTCACCAGCAAGCTCGAGCTGTATCTCGCGGTGCTGCAGAACTACGTCGACATGCTGGTGTCCAGCGTGCGCCAGGCGCTGCGCTCCACCACCGACAACAAGCAGCGCGTGCGCGCGGCGGTGCAGGCGTACTTCGATTTCGTGGACAACGAGATGCAAGGCTTCCGCCTGGTCTTCGAGTCCGACCTGACCAGCGAGCCGCAGGTGCAGCGCCGCGTCGAGCAGGCCACCGAGGCCTGTGTGGACGCGGTCTTCGACCTCGTCGCGCACGACTCGGGCCTCGATCCCTACCGGGCCCGTATCCTGGCCGTTGGCCTGGTCGGCGCGAGCCAGTTCACCGCACGGTACTGGCTGGAGGCCGATCGGCCGATCCCGAAGGAGGAGGCGGTCGACACCACCGTCTCGCTCGCCTGGGGCGGCCTGAAGCACGTGCCGCTGCACCCGATCGACTGAGCGCGGTCACGACGACGAGCGAGCCCCTGCCCCCGACCGATCGGGGGCAGGGGCTCGCTGCGTTTCGGCGGGAAGCCGGGAGTCAGACGGCGGCGAAACCGACGCGGCCGCCGGTGGTCGAGCCGATCTCGACGTAGGCGACCTTCGAAGCCTGGATCAGGAACTTGCGGCCCTTCTCGTCGGTGAGCGTCAGGACGCCATCGTCGCCGCCGAGCGCACCGGACACCAGCGCCTCGACCTCTTCCTGGGTCTGCGCGCTGCTGATCACCAGCTCGCGCGGGCTATCCGAAATACCGATCTTGACCTCCACGGCCAACCTCCGAACCTGAGAGTCCTGTGCTGTCGGTTCCAAGGCTAGTGCGGGCCGCCGGGGGCGCTCACTTGGGCTCGACGAGCTGGATCTCCAGTTCGATCTTGACCGTGTCGCTCAGCATGCCGGGCAGAGCTCCACCGACGCCGAAGTCGGTGCGCTTGATGGTGCCGGTGGCGGAGAAACCCGCGTGCCGGTCGCCGGTGGGACCGAAGTCCTGCACACCGCCCCACTCGACCTCCAGCGTGACCGGCTTGGTGATCGCGCCGAGCGTGGCCTGCCCCTCGACCTCGAAGGTCTCGGCTACGACCACGGGATGGTCGGCGCGGAAGGTCAGCGTGGGGCGATTGGCGACGTCGAGGAAATCGGCGGTGCGGATGTGCGCGTCCCGGTCGGCGTTTCCGGTGTCGAAGGAGTCGAGGTAGATCGTCGCGCCGACGGTGGCCGCGCCCGATTCGTCGACCACGAATTCGGTCTCGAACCGGTTGAATCCGCCACGGACCTTGGAGATGCCGAGATGGCGAATGGTGAAGGCGACCGAGGAGTGCGCGGCGTCGAGTGCCCACGAACCGGTTTTCAGCGTGGTGGATTCCGAGGTAGATGTCATGCTTCCGACAATGACCGGACCGCGGTCCGGTAGCCAGACCGCCGTTATCCTGGACCTGACAGGGCGCGGATAACCGTCCTCGGACCGGGCACGATGGGATCTATGGCAAGCAACGGATTCGCGGAGTTCCTCATCGCCCGGCGCGCCGAACTGCGGCCGTCGGATGTCGGCTTGCCCGAGGGCGGCCGGCGCCGGACACCCGGGCTACGTCGCGAGGAGGTCGCGGTGCGCGCGGGCGTCAGCGCCGACTACCTGGCCCGGCTGGAGCAGGGCCGCGACACCAATCCGTCGCTCGCGGTGATCGACGCGTTGGCCGACGCGCTGCTGCTGCGCGGCGACGACCGCCAGTACTTCGGCATGCTCGCGATGACCTCCGGCAATGAAACCCGTTGCCCCGGGAGCGAATCCGCCGCGGAGCAGGTGGCTCCGACGATCGAGACGATCCTGCACGCGTTGCAGCCGACACCGGCCTTCGTGGTCGGCCGCAGACTGAACGTGCTGGGCTGGAACCAGGCGTGGGCCGATTTCGTCGCGCCGCTGGGCCTGCTGGACGGACCGGATCAGCCCAATCTCGCCTGGTACACCTTCGTGCATCCCGCCGCGCGGCGCGTCCTGCGCAACTGGGAGGAAGCCGCCGACACCTTCACCGCCGCCCTCTGCCGCGCCAAACTCCATTGGCCCGGCGATGCGGCGCTGCTCGAGACGATCGAGGCGCTGCGCGGACTCCCCGATTTCGCCGGCCGCTGGAAGCCGCATCGGGTCGGCGCGCCCGGCTCCGGCACGCTGCACCTCGACCATCCCGTACACGGCATGGTCGAGGTCCCGTTCGAGATGCTGGAAGCCGACCGCAAGGACCAGAGCGTCGTGGTCTGGCTGATCGACCGGGCGAGCATCCACGCGCCCGGTTTGCGGCTGGTGCCCAACCGCGCGGCGAACGAATAGCTCAGATGCCGAGAACCGCCATGCGTTCGGCGTGGCTGTCCTGCATCCGCTCGAACAACGCGGCGATGCCGTTGAGATCGCCGGTGGCGGTGAGCACCAGATCCGTCAGCTCGTCGCGCTGCGCCATGACGAACTGCGCCTGGGTGATCGCCTCACCGAGCAGCCGCCTGCCCCACAGCGTGAGCCGGTCGCGCTCGGAGCGGCTCTCGGTGACCGCCCGGCGTACCTCCTCTACGACGAACTCGGAATGCCTGGTCTCGGCGAGCACATCGCGGACCACCGCGGCGACGTCGGGGGTCAGCGCGCCCGCGATCTCGGTGTAGAAGTCCGCGGCGATGCCGTCACCGACGTAGAACTTCACCATCGACTCGAGCCACGTCGACGGGTCGGTGGACGCGTGGTAGTCGTCCAGCGCGCGCACGAACGGCGCCATCGCGTCGAAGACGCCTGCGCCGCGCGCGGCCAGCGCGGACTCCAGCGTCTTGAAATGCTCCATCTCGGCCGCGGCCATCTTCGCGACCGCCACCTTGCCCCGCAGCGACGGCGACAGCTTGGCCTCCTCGGTCAGCCGGTAGAACGCGGATATCTCGCCGTAGGCGAGCACCGCGAACAGGTCGGTCACGCCGGGATGGCTCGCGGGGATGGAAAGGCTTGCTGGGTCGGTCGACGAAACACCTAACGCGGCAGGTGACTGTGCTCCCATGCGCCCCAGCGTAATACTCACCGCGACTCAGGAGGTCTCGGCAAGGAACTTCTCGAGGTAACTCCATGTCGTGTCACGTGCGGTCGGCGCGGCCAGGATACCGAGGTGGCTGCCGGGCGCGGTCTCGTAACGGACCATGGCCGATCCCGTGAGCAGGTGCACACCTCCCTCGACGGCGGGAGCCGGGGCGATCACGTCGGACGGCCCACCGACGAGCAGCACCGGCGCGGTCACGTTCGCCAGCTCGATCCGGCGCTCGCCGAGCCGGACGACACCGCGACCGATGTCGTTGTTCAGGATGAACCGGCCCCACAGCTGACCGTAGAAACGCCCCGGATAACCGGGCATCTCGGCCATGAACCGATCGATCGTCTCCATCTTCGCCAGCGCCTCGGTACGCGCGATATTGCTCGCGACGAACCATGGCCGGGTCAGCTCACGATCCCAGGCGGTGACCTTGTAGCCGATTCGAGTCAGTGTCGCAGGAACGCCACCGGCCGCGCGGATGACGGTAGAGGCGCCGCGGCCACCGGTGAGTTTCGCGACCGCGCGCAGCTGCGGCACGCCGGTCATCCGGTCGTAGTCCAGCGGCGAGCCGACGGCCGTGACGGACCGGATGGGCAGTTCGGCGTGCGCCGCGGCGGTCAGCAATGCCAGCGTGCCGCCGAGCGACCAGCCCACCAGATCCACCGCGCGCCCGTCGCGGTCGGCGCTGGTCCGCAGCACCGCCTCGGGCAGGATGTCGTCGATCCAGTCCTCGAAGCCCATGCGCCGGTCGGCGAAGGTGATCTCGCCGTAGTCGACGACGTAGGGGCTGCGGCCGATCTCCAGCAGGAAGCGCGCCAGGCTCTGGTCGGGCCGCAGATCGAAACAGGTGGCGGGCGCGGCGAGCGGCGGGACCAGCAGGACGGCCGAATCCGCTTCCGCCGCATCCCCCTCCGCGCGCTCGAACCGCCGCAGTTGCCGGTGCGGCTGGTCCCACAGGATCGTCGCGGGGGTCGGGTCCGGCGCCTCGATGCCGGAGCCGAAGGTCAGCGCCCAGGCGTTGCGCGCGGCGATGGTGACAGTGTCGGCAAGGCTCACAGCGAAGAGAGTCTCACATATCGGTACCGCCGGTAACAGGCAACTGCCCGCCGCGCTACCGCGGCCCCATGCCGACGGGGTTGAGCGGCGGAACCACCGACTCCTGCACGCTGCGCACCAGCGGCGCGAGCGAGGTGGCCAGCTCGGTGATCGCGTCGGCCGACAACACCGCGAGCGCACCGGTCCACGCCGCTTCGTCGGTCTCGGCCTCTACCGCGGCCAGCAGTTCCGCGCCGCTGCCGGTGAGAGTCGGAGTGACCGGCTCCCCCGCGACCAGCCCACGGGCCCGCAGCTCGTCGAAAGCGTCCGCCCATTCCGCCTCCGACACCCCGCGCGCGGGCCGCATCACCGATTCGGGCGCCTTGCCCGCGGCAACCTGCACGACCAGCGCATGGCGTCCGCTGAGACCGTGCGTGACCAGGGCCGCGACATGGCCGTCGCCGCGATGCTCACGCAGGGAGGTGGCCAGCTGCCACAGCGCGGCCACCGGGTCGGCGGGCAGCGGCAAGGCCGCGTTCGCGGCGAACAGCGCCCGCCCCGTCGGATCGGCGGCACGCTGCACCGGCGCCAGCAGCTCGACCGCGCGAGCCGACACCGCGTCACCCGCGCCGACGCCGCGCAGCAGATCGGTGGCCAGCTCGAGCCGAGCGGCCAGGCAGCGTTGCGGCGTCGCCCGCTCCCACGCCTCCGGCAGCGCGCGACGGACCATGCCGGGGTGGAATCCGGCGAAAGCCGCCTGCACGGCAGCGGGCATCACCGCGCCCAGCGGCGCGGCGCGGAAAGCGAAGTATGTCTGCCAGTAGCCACGCAATCCGACCCCGACGCCCGCCTCCTTGACGCCGGCGCCGAAATAGACGACATCGTGTAGTGGTTCGAGCGTCGCCCAGATTTGCCGCGCAGGATGAATTCCCATGTGGCGCAGCGTACGTGGGCGCCCTGCACGGCGAAAGCGCGCTGCGGGTCCGCAGCATTTTCGATAGCGCGCCGTGGTGGCAATTCGAACGCGGCACAATATCACGCTACAATCGCGGCGGACAACGGAAAGTTTCGCTCGACAGAGTCGCCGGACGTCGCGCTCACGCACACCGCGGGAACGCCGCTGCGACTGCCGACCGGTTTCGAGTGCGAAGTTTTCGTTGGACAGGAAAATGTGCGCGCACCAATCCGCGTCACCAGTGCGCCGCGCCGATGTTTTGCGAGGTAGCCGCCGCTTTTGTGGCAGGCGCCCGGCATCCGGAGCGTGGCCGGGTGAAGTATCGCCTGCGGAGTCGTGGTCGTCGTGGACCGCCCGGTCCGCCCCACCTCGTGCGCGCGGGACGTGATTACGAGGAAGGCACGAACCCTGAGCAAGATCACAGTCGATCAGGAACCAGGTCTGGCGGAGACCCTGTTGACGGCCGAACTGGACGCAACGCATACCGCCCCGACTTTCGCCGAATTGGGCGTGCGCGCGGAAATCGTCCGCGCACTCGGCGAGATCGGAATCGAACGTACTTTCGCCATTCAAGAACTGACCCTTCCGCTGGCGCTCGCGGGAGAAGATCTCATCGGTCAAGCCCGCACCGGCATGGGTAAAACCTTCGGATTCGGCGTGCCGCTGCTGCACCGGATCGCCACCGCGGAATCCGGCACGACGCCGCTGGACGGCACGCCGCGCGCGCTGGTCATCGTGCCGACGCGCGAGCTGTGCATCCAGGTCACCCAGGACCTGGAGAACGCGAGCAAGTACCTGACCAACCATCAGGGGCCGCTGCGCGTGGCGTCGATCTACGGCGGCCGCCCCTACGAGGCGCAGATCGCGGCGCTGCGCGCGGGCGTCGACGTGGTGGTCGGCACGCCGGGCCGACTACTGGACCTCGCCGACCAGCAGCACCTGATCCTCGGCAAGATCGGCGTGCTGGTGCTCGACGAGGCCGACGAGATGCTCGACCTGGGCTTCCTCCCGGATATCGAGCGCATTCTCGGCATGGTCCCGGACAAGCGCCAGACCATGCTGTTCTCCGCGACCATGCCCGGGCCGATCATCACCCTGGCGCGCACCTTCCTGACCCGGCCGACGCACATCCGGGCCGAGGAGCCGCACGACTCGGCGGTGCACGACCGCACCGCGCAGTTCGTCTACCGCGCGCACGCCCTGGACAAGGGCGAGTTGATCGCGCGGATCCTGCAGGCCGAGAGCCGCGGCGCGACGATGATCTTCACGCGCACCAAGCGCACGGCGCAGAAGGTGGCCGACGAACTGGCCGAGCGCGGGTTCGCGGTCGGCGCGGTACACGGCGACCTGGGGCAGATCGCCCGGGAGAAGGCGCTGACCAAGTTCCGCAAGGGCACCATCGACGTGCTGGTGGCGACCGACGTCGCGGCGCGCGGCATCGATATCGATGACGTCACGCACGTCATCAACTACCAGTGCCCGGAGGACGAGAAAACCTACGTGCACCGGATCGGGCGCACCGGCCGCGCCGGGCGCACCGGCGTCGCGGTGACGCTGATCGACTGGGACGAGCTCAACCGCTGGTCGGCGATCGACGGCGCGCTCGGCCTCGGCATCCCCGAGCCGGTCGAGACCTACTCGCGCTCGCCGCACCTGTACACCGACCTCGGCATTCCCGAGGGCATCACCGGTGTGATCCGCAAGCCGAAGCCGGAACGCGACCCGGACGCGGTGGTGGTCGAACGCCAGGCCCGCGCCCCGCGCAAGCGCAACCGCAAGCGCACCCGCGGCGGTAAGCCGATCGACGGCGCACCGAACGTCACCGATTCGGCCGACACCGACTCCGCCGTGGACGACGAGGTCATCGACACGGAGCAGGAAGCCCCCGAGGCCGACGCGGCCGACAAGCCCGCCCGCCGCAGGCGCAGGCGGCGCAAGGCGACCGGCGACACCACCGACAGCGCCGCCACCGACGAGTCGAGCCCAGAGGCCTCGGACGACCACGGCGCCGCCGAGGGGACCGACACGACCGACCGTCCCGCTCGCCGCAGGCGCAGGCGGCGTCGGTCGAGCGAAGGAGACGTCGCGGCGGAGGACGCCGGGAGCGCGGCCGAGCCCGCGGCCGCCGCGTCGGCCTGACCGCCCGGATCGGCTAGTCTCGCATTCGTGCTCGCACCCGAGCGGCGGACGCGCGCCGATATCATCTCCGCAGTCGCGATCGCGGTTCTCGTCGTGATCGCGGCAGCCGTGGTGTGGGTGCGCGGCGACGCACACGGCACCGAATCGGTGACCGCGTCCTCCACGGTGCCGACCCCGGTCGCGGCCGATCAGCTGCCGACCGCGCTGCGTGAGGTGTGGCACGCGCCCGACCGTGCGATCACGCGGGCGCTGGTGTCCGGTGGGGTCGCGGTGACCGGCGACGACGACACGGTCACCGGCCGCGACCCACGCACCGGCGATCAGCTCTGGAAGTACCGGCGCGACTTGCCGCTGTGCGGGGTCGAGGGCCAGTACGGCATGGTGATCGCGGTCTACCGCGACGAGCGCGGCTGCAGCCAGGCCACCATGCTGGCCGGCGACAGCGGCGCCCGCCGCACCGCGCGCAGCAGCTACATGGACCGGGAGGTGCGGCTGTCGGCCGACGGCACCTACCTGTTGGCGCAGGGGCCGCAGCGGCTGGAGATGTGGCGTTCGGATCTGGTGCGCACCGTGGAGTACGGCTTCGTCGACGCCCCGGTGAACGTCAGGACGCAGCCGCGCAAAGGGTGCACGCTGCTGTCGTCGGGTTCCAGTCCGTCTCGGCTCGCCGTGCTGGAACGCTGCCCCACCGACCCGGCCGAGCGGCTGACGGTGCTCAACCCGGCTCCCAAGGACAACACGGTGCCGGAGGAGTTCGGCTCGCACGTATTGACCGGTCCCGGATCGGATTCCACGGAAGCACGGGTGCTCGCGGTCTCCGACAACCGCATCGTGCTCTACTTCCCCGCCGCGACCGGCGCCGAGCCGGTACCGCCTCGCTTGGCCGTCTATGACGGGAACGGCAACGCCGTTGTGGTGCATCAGCTTTCGGCGCCGCTGAGCCAGACGGCCACGACCACGCGCATCGGATCGGCCTATCTGGTCTTCACCGGGAACAGCGTGATCGCTTTGAACGGCAGCACTTTCGACCCGCTGTGGACCGCGGGCGGCGCGCTCGGGTCGCCCGCGCTGATGGCGGGCAAACTGCTGCTGCCGACCACCGGCGCGCTCGCCGTCCTCGACCCGGCCACGGGAACCGAAACCGGTCGGATTCCGGTGGACCGGCCCGGCTATACCGGAAACCCGATCTCGCTCACCGTGATCGGGAGCACCGTGCTGGAACTGCGCGACGGAGAATTGCACGCCTTCGGCTGAGGCACGCGGCGAATCTATTGGTGCCGCTGAGCTCCGACGTCACCAATCGACCACCTGCCGGTGCACGGCGCGGAAGGCCGGGGGCCGACTACGAACGAGCTCGCAATGGGTGACCGCGAGCGATCCGTTGCTCGCGAACTACCAGGCCGAGGTCTCGCGGCCGGTGCCGCTGACAGTGCTCGAGATCGAGCGGCCGACAGGATCGTAGTCCGCTTCGTCACCGTCGCGGGGAGACCACCGTGCCGCTCCATGATCAACGGTGGACCATCATGGAGGCATGTCCGCACTCGACGATGCCCGCGTTGTGCTGCTTCGGCACGGCGAGACCAGCTGGTCAACACAGCGGCGGCACACCGGCCGCACCGATCTCCCGCTCACCGAGCGCGGCGAAGAACAGGCCAGGACGGCAGGCGAGTTGCTCGCCACGCTGAAATTGCGGAATCCGTTGGTGCGCACCAGCCCCCGACTACGGGCGATGCGCACCGCGGAGCTGGCCGGGCTCACCGGCGCCGTGGTCGACGACGACCTCGCCGAATGGGACTACGGCGCCTACGAGGGACTGACCACCCCGCAGATCCGCGAGTCCGCGCCCGGATGGACCATCTGGACGGGCCCGGTCCCGGACGGTGAGACCGCACAGCAGGTGCGCGAGCGCGCCGACCGGGTGCTGGCCGACGTGGCGCCCGCGCTGCCGGAGCGGGATATCGTGCTGGTGGGGCACGGCCACTTCTCCCGCGCGCTGATCGCCCGCTGGGCCGAATTCGACGTCCGGGAGGGCCGCCGATTCGCCATGTCGACCGGCGCGCTGACCGTGCTCGGCTACGAACACGACGCGCGCACGATTCGCACGCACAACCTGGTACACAACGGAGCGTCACTGTGACCCGACCCGCCACCGACCCCACCGCCGTCGACCTCGGCGCCGCCGTCCTGCGCCGCGCCGTCCCGTCCGACGTGCCGGGCCTGGTCGACCTCATCTACGACCTCGCCGATTACGAGAAGGCACGGCACGAGTGCACGGTCACCGCCGAGCAGCTGCGCTCCGCGCTGTTCGGCGCGGAACCGAAGGTGTTCGCGCACGTGGTGGCGGACGAGTCGAGGCTGCTCGGCTGCGCCATCTGGTTCCTCAACTTCTCCACCTGGGACGGCGTGCACGGCATCTACCTGGAGGACCTCTACGTCCGGCCGGAGACCAGGGGCAAGGGCTACGGCAAGGCCCTGCTCACAGCCCTGGCGAAGGAAGCGGTCGAGCACGGCTACAGCCGCGTCTCCTGGGCGGTGCTGACCTGGAACAAGCCCTCGATCGACTTCTACGAATCGATCGGCGCCGTAGCCCAGGACGAATGGCTGGGCTATCGGCTGGCCGGCGACGCGCTCGGCAAGCTGGCCGCCGACGCGCGGTAGCGCGGATGTCCTGGTTCTCGCCGCTCGATCTCGCGTCCTGGCCCACCACTGTCGAATCGGCCATGGCCCTGCAGGACGAATTGCGGCCGCTGGTCACTCCGGTCACCCCGCCCGGTACTCGATTCCGCACGATGGCCGGACTCGACTCGGCCTACGACGACACCGGCGCCGTGGCCACGGCCGTCGTCGTCTTGGCGGCGGGCACCCTGCGACCGGTCGCCTCCGCGGTCGCGCACGGCGTCGCCGATTTCCCGTACGTGCCCGGCCTGCTGGCTTTCCGGGAGATCCCGGCCACTCTCGCCGCGCTCGAAAAGCTCGTCAGCGCACCGGATCTGCTGGTCTGCGACGGCCAGGGAATCGCCCATCCGCGCCGCTTCGGCCTCGCCTGCCATCTCGGACTGCTCACCGGCGTGCCGACGATCGGCGTGGCGAAGACGGTGTGGGGCGATTACGCCGAACCGGGCCCGCAACGCGGCGCGGCCACCGACATCACCATCGGCGGAGCGGTGGTGGGGCGGGCGTTGCGCACCAGAACCGGCGTCAAGCCGGTGTTCGTCTCCGTGGGACACCGCATCGACCTCGACACCGCCTGCGCACAGGTGCTGGCACTGACCCCGCGCTACCGGCTACCGGAGACCACCCGGCACGCCGACCACCTCTGCCGCGCGGCGCTGCGCACGGCCACCGGGAACTATTCCGGTTCGACGCC
This sequence comes from Nocardia sichangensis, assembly GCF_047200615.1. Taxonomy (NCBI): domain Bacteria; kingdom Bacillati; phylum Actinomycetota; class Actinomycetes; order Mycobacteriales; family Nocardiaceae; genus Nocardia; species Nocardia sichangensis. The sequence continues at coordinate 189,070 of NZ_JBJZOK010000015.1, read as the reverse complement.
GTAGTCCTGCGCCATCCAGCGGGTGGACGGCGGCGCGAACAGCAGCACCAGCGCGGCGACCGCGACCACCCCGAGCACCGTGCCGTAGACCGGCTGATGCGAGTCGGTGAGCAGCGACCAGGTGACCGGGAGCAACAGCAGCTGCGCGATGACGGCGATGGCGCGACCCCAGCGTTTTCCCAGCAGGAGCCCGATGCCTGCGGCCAGCACCGCCCCGCCGAGGATGCCGAACCAGGCCGCCGTGCCGTAGCCACTGGTCGCGGACTGGTCGTGCCCGAGCAGCCCCCGCACCACCAGCACGATCGCGAAGCCGACGGCGACGACGCCTTCGAGCGTCACCAATCCGCCGGCCGCCCGCACCGTCGTCGGCGCCGTTCCCGCGGCCGCGCTCTTGTCGCTCACGATCGCGCCTCGCTCGGCTCCGTCGTGCGCCGCAGCGCACGGTGTCCTCGCTTCCCTTGCTGACGCTCGTTCACGCGGCAAGCCTACGGCCCCGCTGGTCCGCGGCATCGTCCTGGCGTATGCCGGGCAACGGCATCCGGCGCATCGCTCGCCGCTTTTCCAGGGCCGGTCGGCCGCCAACTAGGCTGCCATCGTGCGGACGCTGCTGATCGTGAACCCGAATGCCACCTCGACCACACCGGCGACCAGGGACCTACTCGCGCACGCGTTGGAGAGCCGCACTCAGCTGACCGTTGCGCATACCCAGCATCGCGGCCACGCCGCGGAACTGGCCCAATGGGCAGCCACGAACGAGATGGACCTGATCGTCGTGCACGGTGGCGATGGGACGGTCAACGAGACCATCAACGGCTTCCTGCCGCTGCCCGTCCTCGACGACGGTCAAGCGTGGTTGCCACGCCTGGGTGTGATCCCGGGCGGCTCGGCCAACGTCTTCGCCAGGGCGCTCGGCATCTCCCCCGACCCGGTGACCGCGACCAACCAGCTCATCGACCTGCTCACGCTGGACGCCGATCGCCGGATCGGTCTCGGGCTGGCCGACGACCGCTGGTTCTGCTTCAGCGCGGGCGTCGGACTCGACGCCGACGTCTGCGAGGCGATCGACGCGAGCCGCGCCCGCGGACGCGCCGCCACTCCGGCACGTTATGTTCGAACAACTGTGCGACAATTCTTCCGGGCAAAACGCAAGGAACCCGGCGTTCGGGTCGAAATTCCCGGCCGAGAGCCCGTGGACGAGGTGCATTACGCCTTCGTTACCAACACCACACCGTGGACATATCTGAATGCCACGCCGGTGCACACCAACCCCGGCACCCGGTTCGAAACGGGCCTCGGAGTGTTTGCGGTGCGCTCCATGGCGGTCCTCCCGACGCTCCTGCTCGCGCGCCAGCTCCTGGCGGCCAACGGGAATCCCAAGTCCCGCAATTTATTTCGCGAAGACGACGTTCCCGCCGTACGAATCGAGTCCAAAGAACCGATCGGCCTGCAAATCGATGGCGACTTCATCGGGAAGCGCAACGTGGTGGATTTCACTGCCGTGCCCGATGTCCTGGCCGTCGTCGCGCCGAGACCGCGCTGAGCGGCGAAACACCGGGAAAAACATCGCGGTTAGTGCTGCGAAATCCGGATAGAGCGAGTACAAAGGACCGGGCAGGCTTCCCCACAGCGGGGGCCTTCAGAGCGTGAGCTTCCCCACGGTGCACCGCGTGCCTATTGACATCTACGGTGTTCGTGAAAGCATTCACAAGCAACCGTGCGGAAACATTCGAGTCGCACAAGTGAACGAACCACAAACCATCGGCGCCCTGCGCGGCGCCCAGCAAAGGAGCAGAGGAATGGACTGGCGCCACAAGGCCATCTGTCGCGATGAGGACCCCGAGCTGTTTTTCCCCGTGGGTAACAGTGGTCCGGCGCTCGCGCAGATTGCCGATGCCAAGCTGGTCTGCGCTCGCTGCCCCGTAACCGCCGACTGCCTGTCCTGGGCCCTGAAGTCCGGACAAGACGCCGGCGTGTGGGGTGGTATGAGCGAGGACGAGCGCCGCGCGCTCAAGCGTCGCAACGCGCGCACCCGCACCCGCACCGTCGTCTGATCTCCAGACGACCGGCCTTACCGGGCCATTCAGCCCGGCCCGGTAACGCATTTCAGCCCGGCACCCAAAGGTGCCGGGCTGTGTTGTTTTTGCACGCTCGTCCGCGAACTGGAAATGACCGGTCTCGCTTCGCGACGAATCCGGAAGCCGACCAATGCGGTTCGCCGGACGGCAATATCGGCAGCGCGGATCAGAGCGCGGCGCGGGCCGCGGTTCGACTCGCGAACGAGCGGAACTTGTGGGAAAGTGGTTGGTTTCCAATCGGGTTGGGACGGTCGCGAATCAGTGCGACACCTCGCATTCCACTCGTTGCGGACATTCGGGAAGTAACCGTGCCGCAAGCCGCACACCGCGCCCGAGAAGCGGCCATTCCGCGACCTCCGAGCAACAGCGCGCAGCGGGCACGACCGATAGCGCGGGCGACGGATCCGGCACCGCCTGCTCGCGGCGATGGGAAACTGCGGCGCTGCCGAGCGCGACTTGACGCGGTGATCCTCGTGAGCTGCGGCTCACGGCCCGAACGCGCTGGTCAGCGGCCGGAACGACGGCCAAGCGGAACGCGAAGGACGGCATCGGTACCGATGTCGGCGCCGGGGTGCAGGCCGATGGAGCCGCCGAGTTCGGCCGTCACCAAGGTGCGGACGATCTGGAGGCCGAGCCGATCGGAGGACTCCAGACTGAACCCGGGCGGCAGACCGCGGCCGTCATCGCTGATGATCACGTCGAGCCAGCGGGCCGAACGCTCGGAACGGATTGTCACCGTGCCGTTTTCGCCCGAGTCGAAGGCATGCTCGATGGCGTTCTGCACCAGTTCGGTGAGCACCATCACCAAGGGGGTGGCGCGTTCGGCGGAGAAGACGCCGAGCGAACCGGCGCGGCGCACCTTGATGCGCGTGGTGTGCACCGTGGCCACGTCGGCCATGATCGGCAGCAGCCGGTCCACGACCTCATCGAGATCGACCTCTTCGTCCACCGACATCGACAGCATCTCGTGCACCGAGGCGATGGAGGTGACCCTGCGCACCGATTCGGTGAGCGCGACCTGCGCCTCCTCGTTCTCGGTGCGGCGGGCCTGCAGGCGCAGCAGCGCGGCGACGGTCTGCAAGTTGTTCTTGACCCGGTGGTGGATCTCCCGGATGGTGGCGTCCTTGCTCAGCAGCGCGCGATCGCGCCGCTTGACCTCGGTGACGTCGCGGACGAGCACCGCGGCGCCGGCCAGCTCACCGTGCGGGCGCAACACGAGGGTGCGCAGCAGCACGGTGGCTCCGCGCGCCTCCACCTCCATCCGGCGTCCGGTCCGCCCGGCCAGGGCGGCTTGGATGTCGCCGACCACTTCCTGGGCATCGAACGGGTCGGTGATCAGCGAACGGGTGGTGACGGCGAGATCCTGGCCTGCCAAGTCGGCCTGCAAACCCATCCGGTGGTAGGCCGACAGCGCGTTCGGGCTGGCGTAGACGACGATGCCCTCGGTGTCGAGCCGGATGAATCCGTCTCCCGCGCGCGGGCTGGAATGGGTGGCCGCGCGATCCTCGGTGGTCGGGAAGGTGCCTTCGGCGATCATCTGGCACAGATCGTCCGCGCACGCCACGTAGGCGCTCTCCAGCTGACTGCGCACCCGGGAGCGTTGCCGATCGGTGTCCCGGCTCAGCACCGCGATCACGTCGTCGCCGCAGCGCACCGGTATGGCCTCGCGGACCGCGGGCACCGGATGCGGGTGATAGACGCCGGAGGCCTCGCCCTCACTGTCGGCTCGTACGGTCTCGCCGGTGAGTAGCGCCTCGAACACCTGCGGATGGTCGGTCCGCAGCGCGACCGTGCCCACCAGGTCCTCCTGGTGCACGGTGGGCGCGGTGGTGGGACGGCACTGCGCGACGCAGACGATGTCCGCGCCGTCCGTCACCGGTCCCGCACCGACCCACAGCAGCAGATCGGCGAAGGACAGATCGGACAGCAACTGCCAATCGCCCACCACGCGCTGCAGATGATCCACGGCGACGCCGGGTAGGTCGGTGTGCTCGGCCAGCAGCTCGCTCAGTGTCGCCATGCAGATCTACCGCCGCAATCGATCAGGAGATGACCGCGATGAGGTGGCCCGCCTTGATCGCGTCGCCTTCCTTGACACCGATCGAGGTCACCGTGCCACTGGACTCCGCGACCACCGGGATCTCCATTTTCATCGACTCGAGGATCACCAGGGTGTCGCCCTCCTGGACTTCGTCGCCTTCCTCGGCGACCACCTGGTAGACGACCGACACCAGCTCGGCGAGTACTTGCTCAGCCATGACACCCCATATCCTCGTTGGCCTGCATCCGCTGACGGTACAGCCAACCACACGTGAAAGAATGGCCTTCAATCAGAAGGGAGACTACTCATGGGTAAGCGCGGACGTAAGAAGCGTAGCCGCAAGGGGAACGCGGCCAACCACGGCAAGCGGCCCAACGCCTGAGCGCTACGCTCGGCCCGCAAGCACGAAGCGGCACGCACTTCCAGCAGGAAGGCGTGCCGCTCGCGTTTCGCGGGCTATGCGTACCTCCGCCTTCGCTCCGGCCATGCGCAGGCTGAGGACGGACTACGTCCGACGGCACCCATCAGTCGGAGGTCTCGACCGAAGTCTCCGTGGTCACGGTCGTCCGGCGGATCTCGATGGTCAGGCGCTCACGCAGCGACTCGGGCGCGCGATCACCGCCACATTTGCGGCTGAGCAGGCTCTTGACCTTCTCCTCGATGCCGTAGGCCTCGATACACGGACTGCAGTGCTCCATGTGGTGCTGCAATCGTTCCCGAGTCGCGTCGTCGCACTCGCCGTCCAGCATCAGCCACACGTCGGCGAGCACCGCCGTGCAGTCGAGCTCCATGTCGGGGTCCCGCTCGGTACTCACTGCTTGACCTCCTGGCGTTCCCCCGAACGGTTGAATCCACGCTCGCGCGCGACATCGGCGAGCAAACCCTTCAGTTGCTTCCGGCCGCGGTGCAGCCGGGACATCACCGTACCGATGGGAGTGCCCATGATGTCGGCGATTTCCTTGTACGGAAAACCCTCGACGTCGGCGTAGTACACCGCCATGCGGAACTCCTCAGGGAGTTCCTGCAACGCGGCCTTGATGTCGTCGTCCGGTAGCGCGTCCAGCGCCTCGACCTCGGCCGAGCGCAGCCCCTGCGACGTGTGCTCGGCGGTCGCCGCCAGCTGCCAGTCGGTGATCTCGTCGGTCGGATACTGCGCGGGCTGGCGCTGCTTCTTGCGGTAGGAGTTGATGTAGGTGTTGGTCAGGATCCGGTACAGCCAGGCACGCAGATTGGTGCCCTCCCGGAACGACTTGAAGCCCTGGTAGGCCTTCACGTAGGTCTCCTGGACCAGGTCCTCGGCATCCGCCGGGTTCCTGGTCATGCGCAGCGCGGCGCCGTAGAGCTGGTCGAGCAGCGGGAGCGCGTCCCGTTCGAACCGCTGTGCCAGCTCGGCATCGTCGACGGCGGCGACATCGTCGGCCGCCACGTCATCGTCGCTCGTCACACCTGTCCCTTCGATCGCCGTACCTGCCAAATCTACCGGCATCGGCACATCAAAGGAGAATCCGCCGTCGGTCGGGGACACGTCGGTCCCTACCGGGCGGTCATCGAGCAGCACGGGCACAGGCATCTCCTTCACGTCTCCATAGGGCCTGCTCACGCGGTGGAAATCATTCCGAGCGCGGTGTACCGGCTACAACATGCGCGACCCGTCCGGTGTTCCCACCCGCCACCGGCTCCCGGCGAATTCGCAGGAAATCCCGTTGCGGGCAGGGTCACAGCCGCCGTTAGGGTTTGGCCCATGGCAGCAGGCTCGACTCCCGCGATCCGCGCGTTGACCCAGGCGAAGGTGTCCCATCGCGTGCACGCCTACAAGCACGATCCGCGCTCCGACTCCTACGGCACCGAGGCGGTCGGCGCGCTGGGCGCCGAACTCGGAGTCGCGGCCGAGCAGATCTTCAAGACCCTGGTCATCGAATTGGCCACCGGCGCGCTCGCGGTGGCCGTGCTTCCGGTGCCGAACACGTTGTCGCTCAAAGCCGCGGCGGCGGCGCTCGGCGCGCCGAAGGCGAGCATGGCGGACAAGACGCGAGCGGAGAAGACGACCGGATACGTCCTCGGCGGCATCTCACCGCTCGGTCAGCGCAAACGGCTGCCAACCGTGATCGACGACTCGGCGCTGACCTGGGACCGGATGCTGTGCAGCGCCGGACGGCGCGGACTGGAGATCGAGCTGGCGCCCGCCGACCTGATCCGGCTGACCGCCGCGGTGACCGCGCCCGTGACATCCGCGTAATTCCGCCACGATCGCCGCGATCTGTGCGTTACTGAACTGGCCAGATAGACCCGACTCGAGGATGTGATGCGAATGTCTACGCAGCAGCGTGTGCGCACCGTGATCGTCGCGTTGTTCGGAGCTCTCGTCTTGGCTCTCGGTTCGGTAACGCTCCTCGCCCCTGAGGCAGCCGCCGCGCCGGACAGCCCGCAGATCACGCAGGTCAGCGATTCCGTGTTCGACTTCGGCGGCCAGGGTTCGAAGAGTGACGACAAGTCCGGGAAAGCCGAGAAGCTGAGCGGCAATGTCACCACCAAGCTGATCGACTTGGTCGCCGGAATCATCAAGTGCGGCTTGAATATCGCTTCACCCAGCGTGAAGTGCAGTCTGTGATTTTTTGCAGCGCCTTCGGCGCTGCGTGTTCGCGGCCCCTTTATGGCTCGTGTCCGAGTGACCGCCGCTTGCTCCTTCGTCGCCTACGCGGCGGCCACTCGGACACGAGCCGGGCCGCGAACGCGGCAGCCGCTCGGACGCGTTGAGCCGACTGCGGACGAGCCACGGCCGCCATCACCAGGGCGCAGCAAGCCATTCCGTTGTCGGACCCGGGCGCTCGTTCGTGGTGGAGATTCAAGCGGTGCGGATGTCCGATTGCACGCCGATCCAGCACGGGACGCCCCGTGTGCCGGCGGCGGTGGGGCAGCCGGCGCTCACAGCAGGGTGATCTGCCCTGCTTCCTTTTGATCGTCCACCGGGGCGAGCAGTTCGGGGCCGTTGTTGCGCACGCTGTTGACCAGGGATGGGACCGGTCGGGGCACGATGGCGGCGACCGTCTCCTCGGACGGCGTCTCCAGCAGGCTCGCCGGGGCCGGGTGATCCGGGTCCAGCCACGCGTCCCAGTGTTCCCGTGGCATGGGTAGCGGCATCCGGTCGTGGATGCGGGTGAGGTCGCCGACCGCGTCGGTGGTGAGGATGGTGCACGACAGCAGCGGTCGGCTCTCCGGTTGCGACCGGTCGCGCCAGACCGACCACAGGCCTGCCATGTAGAGACGGGAACCGTCCGCGTTGGCCATGTAGTAGGGATGCTTCGCGGCTTTGCCTTTCTCGCCGTTCGGCTCGACGACCCACTCGTACCAGCCGTCCATCGGCACCAGGCAGCGCCGGGACTTCACCGCGTCACGGAAGGACGGCGTGGTGGCGGCCTTGTCGGCGCGGGCGTTGAACAGCGGTTTGCCTTTGACCGGTACACCGGGCTCGGCCGCTTTGGTCCATACCGGGATCAGGCCCCAGCGCATGCGCCGGATACGCAGTTTCGGGTCGTCGTCTTCGTGGTCTCGGTCGTGCCGCTCGACCACGGTGAGCACCTGCGTCGTCGGAGCGACGTTGTAATTGGTGAACGAGCTCTCGTCGGCCGCGCCGGTCTCGTCGAGCGCGTCCAACTCCACCGCGAGCCTGCCGGGATTGGTCGTGGTCGCATATCGTCCGCACATATCCCGATAGTCCCACTCGCCACCGACAGCGTCGGGGACAATTGGTGCATAGCTGGTGACCTGTTGAGAGTTGTGGCATAGCATTCTCTCATCGGAGGACGGGCTGCCCGTCCACTCGGACATGCGCATCGACCGTCGACCGCAGACGGCAAGAGGAGAACCACTGTGACATCCACCGACACCAAACCGGCCGATCACGACACGGCACTGACGTCGGTCAATCCGGCGACAGGCGAGGTGATCGGCACGCACGTCATCGCCGACGACGCCGCGGTGGCCGCCGCGGTCGCCAAGGCTCGCGCAGCGGCCGCCACCTGGGGCGCGCTGAGTTTCGATGAGCGGCGCACGCATCTGCTGCGCTGGTCGAGCAAGCTGGTGCAGAAATCGGAGGAATTCTGCGCCCTGATCCACGCGGAGAACGGCAAGCCGCTCGACGACGCCTTCCTGGAATTGATGCTCGCGCTCGAGCACATCTCCTGGGCGGCCAAGAACGCCAAGAAGGTGCTCGGCCCCAAGCGGGTCTCCCCTGGCGCGCTGATGTCGAACTTCAGCGCCCGGCTCGAGCAGCGCCCGCTCGGCGTCGTCGGCGTGATCGGCCCGTGGAACTACCCGGTCTACACACCGAACGGTTCCATCGCCTACGCGCTCGCCGCGGGCAACACCGTCGTGTTCAAGCCGAGCGAGTACTCCACCGGCATCGGCAATTTCCTCGCCGACGCGTTCGCCGAAGCCAATCGTGAACTGCCCGAGGGCGTGTTCAGCACGATCAACGGCTATGGCGCCACGGGTGCGGCGCTGGTCCGCTCGGACGTCGACAAGATCGCGTTCACCGGCTCCACCGCCACGGGTAAGCGGATCATGGCCGCCGCCGCCGAACGGCTCACCCCCGTGCTGCTGGAGTGCGGCGGCAAGGACGCGGTGATCGTCGCCGCCGACGCCGACATCAAGGCCGCGGCGGACGCGGTCGCTTGGGGCGCCACCGCCAACAGCGGTCAGACCTGCGCGGGCGTCGAGCGGGTCTACGTCGACCGCTCGGTGCGCGAGGAGTTCGTCGCGGAGGTCAAGCGCATCCTCACCGACATCAAGCCCGGCTCCGGCGACAAGGCCGCCTACGGCCCGATGACCATGCCGAGCCAGATCGACATCGTGCGCCGCCATATCGACGACGCGCTGAAGAACGGCGGCACCGCGGTGCTCGGCGGCCCCGAGTCGGTCAAGGCGCCGTTCATCGAACCGGTCGTACTGGTCGACGTGGACGAGAACTCCGAGGCGGTGGCCGAGGAGACCTTCGGCCCGACCATCACCATCCGCACCGTCGACGGCGTCGACGAGGCGGTGGAACTGGCCAACAACTCCAAGTACGGCCTGTCCTCGGCGGTCTACTCGAAGAAGAACGGCCTGGACATCGCGCGCAGGCTGCGCGTCGGCGCCACCTCGGTGAACTCGGTGCTCGCCTTCGCCGCCATCCCTGGCCTGCCCTTCGGCGGCGTCGGCGATTCCGGCATCGGCCGCATCCACGGCGAACCGGGTCTGCGCGAGTTCACCCGTCCGCACTCGATCGCGGTGCAGCGCTTCACCGTTCCGGGCATGGCGCTGCTGAGCTACAGCCGCACCGACTCCACGATGAAGCTGCTGCGCAAGCTCGTCCCGTTCCTGCACGGACGGCACAAGTAGGAATCCCACGGCACGGGCCGGGCACTCGACCTCGTCGAGCACCCGGCCCGTGCCGTAGGTGAGATCAGCGGCAATCCGCCAGTGAACGCGCCGCGAATCGCGACGGCGAGGCACTATGACGAAGTCGGTCGGGCATCGTCCGCGGCCCCGGCTGACCGCGCAACCCGGGGCACTCGACCGGCACAGCTACGCGCCGCGTGTCCGTTCCGGCATACTTCTTCCCGCGCAACGACTATCGCTGACTCCGGTCCGAGTGATCGAGACTTGGCACGCACCGTTCGCCGCCTCGCCCACATCCGAGTGACCACCGCGCAGGCGACAAATAGCATGCGTCGGTCGCCGAGCCGACGACCAGCCACTACAAACCGTGCACCAGTAAGTGAAGCGTCGACACCGAAGCTCCCAGCGCACCGCAACCACGTCTTTCGAGCGCAGCGCAACCGAACACCCGCCGATCGGTGCCGGCGAGCCACCAAGCAGCCGCGAACACCAGCACAGCAGGCGACAAAGGAACAAGCGGCAGTCGGACTGAGCCGGTGCCGGGTCACAACCAAACGGCATGCACTCGATAGCAAGCTCCGACACCTACGCTCCCAGCGCACCGCAACTCCCGGTTTCGAGCGAAGCGAGACCGAGCATCCGCCGTTCGCGGCCCGGCTCGCGTGTGCGCGGCCGCCGCGTACGCGACGAAGGAGCAAGCGGCGGGCGCGCACACGCGAGCCACAAGAGGGCCGCGAACACCCAGCGCCGCAAGCGCTGGAAAACTAGCACCGTGTGATGATGGATGAGTGAACTTCTGGCCAGCGCCCCATGTCGAGGTCCCCGTACACGCGACCGTGACCCTGCCCGGATCGAAATCGATCACGAACCGGGCGCTCATCCTGGCCGCACTGGCCGACGGTCCGTCCACCATCACCGGTGCGCTGCGCAGCCGGGACACGAACCTGATGATCGCCGCGCTGCGCGCGCTCGGTGCGGACATCGAGGGCGCGGGCGACACGTTGACCGTCACCCCGGCGCCGTTGGGCGGCGGCACGGTCGACTGCGGGCTCGCGGGCACGGTGATGCGCTTCCTGCCGCCGGTCGCCGCCCTGGCGTCGGGCGATGTCGCGTTCGACGGTGACGAACAGGCCAGGATCCGGCCGCTGCGCACGATCCTGGACGCGCTGCGCTCGCTCGGCGCCGATATCGACGGCGACGCACTGCCGTTTACCGTGCACGGCGAGGGCGCGCTGCGCGGCGGCACCGTGACGATCGACGCGTCCGGGTCGTCGCAGTTCGTCTCGGGCCTGCTGCTGTCGGCCGCGCGCTTCGACGAGGGCCTGGTGGTGCACCACGACGGCAAGGCGCTGCCCTCGATGCCGCACATCGAGATGACCGTGGAGATGCTGCGCCGCGCCGACGTGCGGGTGCAGGCGCCCGCGGACAGCTTCAAGGCGCAGACCTGGACCGTGGAGCACGGGCCGATTCGCGCCGTGGACTGGGAGATCGAGCCGGACCTGTCCAACGCCACCCCGTTCCTGGCCGCGGCCGCGATCACGGGCGGCACGGTCAGCATCCCGCACTGGCCGCGGCTGACCACGCAGCCGGGCGACGTCATCCGCGAGATCCTCGTGCGGATGGGCGCGGAAGCGCGGATCTTCGACGGCGTGCTCACCGTGCACGGCCCCGACCGGCTCGCAGGCATCGATATCGACCTGCACGACGTGGGCGAGCTGACGCCCACCGTCGCCGCGCTGGCCGCGCTGGCCGACTCTCCGTCCGTGCTGCGCGGCATCTCCCATCTGCGCGGGCACGAGACCGACCGGCTGGCCGCGCTGTCCACCGAGATCAATCGCCTCGGCGGCAAGGTGACCGAGACCGAGGACGGGCTGGAGATCGTGCCCACCGAACTGCACGGCGGCAGGTGGCACTCCTACGCCGATCACCGGATGGCCACGGCGGGAGCCATTCTCGGCCTCCGGGTGCCCGGCGTCGAGATCGAGGACATCGGGACCACGGCCAAGACGCTGCCGAACTTCGTCGCTTTGTGGGAGCAGATGCTCGCGCCCGCGCTATCCGACGAAGGAGCGGCGCACTGAGCCGGGGACGACGATCCGCGGCCAGCTACGACGAATCCGATGTCCGGGTTCGTCCGGGGCGTAGCTCCCGTCCCCGCACCAAGACCCGGCCGCAGCACAGCGACGCCGAGCCGGCCATGGTGGTCTCGGTCGACCGGGGCCGGTGGGGATGTGTGCTCGGCGGCGATCCGGATCGCCGCATCGTCGCGATGCGCGCCCGGGAACTGGGCCGCACTCCGATCGTGGTCGGCGACCAGGTGGACGTGGTCGGCGACCTGTCCGGGCGACCGGATACCCTCGCGCGCATCGTCCGGGTCGCCGACCGCCGGACGGTGCTGCGCCGCACCGCCGACGACACCGATCCGTTCGAGCGCATCGTGGTCGGCAACGCGGAGCGGCTGTTCATCGTGGTCGCGCTCGCCGACCCGCCTCCGCGCACCGGCTTCGTGGAACGCGCCATGGTCGCCGCGTACGCCGGTGGGCTGCAACCGGTTCTGTGCTTGACCAAACACGATCTCGCGGCCGATTCCGAATTCGCCGCCGCTTTCGACGATCTCGATCTCACCATCGTCTACGGCGGCATCGACGATCCGCTCGATCCGGTGCTCGATCTGCTCACCGATCACCTCACCGCGCTGATCGGCCACTCCGGCGTGGGCAAGTCCACGCTGGTGAATCGCCTTGTGCCGGAGGCCGAGCGGGCCGTGGGCGAGGTATCGGGGGTGGGCAAGGGCAAGCACACCTCCACACAGTCGGTCGCGCTCCCGCTACCCGGCGGCGGCTGGGTCATCGACACGCCGGGCGTGCGGTCGTTCGGCCTGGCGCACATCACGCCGGACGACGTCATCGCCGCCTTCACCGACCTCGCCGACGCCATCGAGGACTGTCCGCGGGGCTGCACCCATCTCGGTCCGCCCGCCGATCCCGAATGCGCGCTGGACCAATTGCCGGGCAAGGAACACCGGGTGGCGGCCATCCGCCGCCTGCTGGTCGCCCTGAATTCCAACGATCCCTGGTAATCGCCTCGGCCGTCCGAGACTCAGTCGAAAAGCCGACCGATCATCGCGCTCTGCCCACTTTGCAGCACATGCGCGGCGGTCAGCGGAATCCAGAAGCACTCCAACTTCGTCGGCGCGGCCAGGCCGTCGTGGTCCTCCTGACTCGCCCACCGTTCGGGTGTGGTTCGGTGTAACACGCAGACATGACGGTAATCCCCCTTGCGAAGACGCTTCGGCATACGGAAAACAACGAAGGCGCCCAGGAAAACCCTGAGCGCCTTCGTGATTCAGCGGATCAGTGACGGCGGCGCGACTTCGGGCCGCGGCGGCCCTTCGCCTCCGCGCGGGCGGCCTCGCGGCGCTCGCGACGGGTGGGCTGCGGCCCACCGTCCACGCCGTATTCCTCGGCGTCGCTGTGCACCGCGGCGCGGCCGCCCTCGTCGGGGCCGGAGTAGCTGAAACCGCGCGGGGCGGTGTCATCGATACCCCTGGCGCGCAGGGCCGCCGGTGCGGCGTGGCCGTTGGCGACCTGAGCCTCCTCGGTGGGCAGCGGGCGCGGGGCGGTCATCGCTCCGACCGGCGAACGAAGACCCTGGCCGACGGCGACGCCTTCCGGCTGCGGCTGCTGCACCTCGACCTGCAGGTTGAACAGGAAGCCGACCGACTCCTCCTTGAGGCCGTCGAGCATCGCGGTGAACATGTCGAAGCCCTCGCGCTGGTACTCCACCAACGGGTCGCGCTGCGCCATTGCCCGCAGGCCGATGCCCTCCTTGAGGTAGTCCATCTCGTAGAGATGCTCACGCCACTTGCGGTCGAGCACCGACAGCAGCACCTGCCGTTCCAGATTGCGCATGCTGCCCTCGCCCGCCAGGCCGTCGATCTCGGCCTCGCGGCGCTCGTAGGCGTCGTGCGCGTCGTCCAGCAGCGCCTCGAGCAACTCCTCACGCGTCAGCTCGCCCGCCTCGCCGACCTCGGTCTCGCCGGTCAGGTCCCGGTAGTCCAGGCTCACCGGGTACAGCGTCTTCAGCGCCGTCCACAGCTTCTCCAGATCCCAGTCCTCGACATAGCCCTCGGCGGTGGCGCCGTCCACGTAGGCGGTGATCACGTCGGTGATCATGCTCTGGACCTGGCCCTCCATGTCCTCGCCGCGCAGGATCCGATCGCGCTCGCCGTAGATGACGGTGCGCTGCTGGTTCATCACCTCGTCGTACTTGAGCACGTTCTTGCGGATCTCGAAGTTCTGCTGCTCGACCTGCGTCTGCGCGCTCTTGATGGCCTTGGAGACCATCTTCGCCTCGATCGGCACGTCGTCGGGCAGGTTCAGCCGCGTCATGATCGCTTCCAGCGCGGCGCCGTTGAACCGGCGCATCAGCTCGTCGCCCAGCGACAGGTAGAAGCGGGACTCCCCCGGGTCGCCCTGTCGGCCGGAGCGGCCGCGCAGCTGGTTGTCGATGCGGCGCGACTCGTGCCGCTCGGTGCCGAGCACATAGAGGCCGCCCGCCTCGCGCACCAACTCGGCGTCCTCGGCGGTCTGGGCCTTGACCTGGTCCAGGGTGGGCAGCCAGGCGCGCTCGTAGTCCTCCGGAGTTTCGACCGGGTCCAGCCCCTGCTTGCGCAGCAGGATGTCGGCGATGATGTCCGGGTTGCCGCCGAGCACGATGTCGGTACCGCGGCCTGCCATGTTCGTCGCGACAGTCACCGCGCCCGGCCGGCCCGCCTCGGCGATGATCTCCGCTTCCTTCTCGTGGAACTTCGCGTTCAGCACGTTGTGCGGAATGCCGCGCTTGGTGAACTGCTTGGACAGGTACTCCGAGCGCTCGACGCTGGTGGTGCCGATCAGCACCGGCTGGCCGTTCTCATGCCGCTCGGTGACGTCGTCGACCACGGCGGAGAACTTCGCCTCTTCCGTCTTGTAGATCAGGTCGGACTGGTCGGCGCGGATCATCGGCTTGTTGGTCGGGATGGGGACCACGCCGAGGCTGTAGATCTGGTGCAGCTCGGCGGCCTCGGTCTCGGCGGTACCGGTCATGCCGGACAACTTGTCGTAGAGGCGGAAATAGTTCTGCAGGGTGATGGTGGCCAGGGTCTGGTTCTCCGGCTGGATCTCCACCCCTTCCTTGGCCTCGATCGCCTGGTGCATGCCCTCGTTGTAGCGGCGGCCGACCAGGATGCGGCCGGTGAACTCGTCGACGATGATCACCTCGCCGTCGCGGACGATGTAGTCCTTGTCGCGGGTGTAGAGCTCCTTGGCCTTGACGGCGTTGTTCAGGTAGCTCACCAGCGGCGAGTTGGCGGCCTCGTAGAGGTTGTCGATGCCGAGCTGGTCCTCGACGAACTCGACGCCGGCCTCGTGCACGCCGATCGTGCGCTTCTTGATGTCGACCTCGTAGTGCAGGTCCTTCTTCAGCAGCGGCGCGATCCGCGCGAACTCCGCGTACCACTTCGACGAGGCGTCGGCGGGCCCGGAGATGATCAGCGGGGTGCGCGCCTCGTCGATGAGGATGGAGTCGACCTCGTCGACGATGGCGAAGTTGTGCCCGCGCTGCACCAGGTCGTCGAGCGAGTGCGTCATGTTGTCGCGCAGGTAGTCGAAGCCGAACTCGTTGTTCGTGCCGTAGGTGATGTCGGCGTTGTAGGCCACCCGCCGCTGGGCGGGGCTCATGCCGGACAGGATCACGCCGACCTCGAGGCCGAGGAAGCGGTGCACGCGGCCCATCCACTCCGCGTCGCGCTTGGCCAGGTAGTCGTTCACCGTCACGACGTGCACGCCGTCGCCGCTGAGCGCGTTCAGGTAGGCGGGCAGCACACAGGTGAGGGTCTTGCCCTCACCGGTCTTCATCTCGGCGATGTTGCCGGTGTGCAGCGCGGCGCCGCCCATGATCTGCACCTTGTAGTGCTTCTGGCTGAGCACCCGCCAGGACGCCTCCCGCGCGACCGCGAACGCATCGGCCATCAGCTGGCCGAGCGGATCGGTCTCGCCGTCCTCGACCATCTCGGCGTACCGCTCGCGGAACTCGTCGGTTTTGGCCCGTAGCTCCAGGTCGCTGAGGTCCTCGTACTCCGGTTCGAGGGCGAGGACCTGGTCGGCGAAATGCGAGAGCCGCTTGACAATGCGACCCTCACCAATCCGTAGCAACCTCGTCAGTGTCAGCGCAGGCACGGGTCTCGTCAGTCCTCTGGTCGGTGTGTCAAATCGTGTCGTCGGCCCCCGGGCCGGTGCGGCCCACGCGGTTGCGCGGAATCCGCTGCATGCCCCATGGTAATGGTCTGTTGGATGTGCAGCGCCTGCGGCGCTGCGTGGACCTGCCGCGAAGTGGTCGCGCCCCGCTGGAAAAGGTGCCCGGCGGGCCACCCGGACGGTTCGGCCACGCATTCCGGTCCGCCCTGTGATCGAATCGGTTCGCAGAACTCGAGTCGGCCAGCGTGTCATGGGCCCCCGGCGCGGGAAAACGTGTACGGAATTCATCAGAAATGCCACAACGGCCGGGCCAACGGTTGATGCGGCAGCACAATGAAGCGGGGGCGGCATCGGGAAAAGGAGTACCGGGCAGCGTGATCACGAGACTGACGCCGCAAGACACGGCCTTCTACCGGCTCGAGTCGAGCAGCAATCCGATCCATATCGGCTCTCTCGCGATCGTGCGGAACACCGATCCCGGCGACAGCTCGGGCGCGCCGATCCTGGACTACGACCGGTTGGTCGATCTCGTCGAGAGCAGGCTCTCGCTGGTACCGAGATACCGGCGCAAAGTGCGGGAGATCCCGCTGTCGCTGGGGCGGCCGGTCTGGGTCGAGGACAGCCGTTTCGACATCACCTACCACATCAGGCGTTCGGCGCTGCCCGGTCCCGGCACCGACGAACAGCTGCACGACCTGGTCGCCCGCCTCGTCTCCCACCCCTTGGACCCGGCCCGGCCGCTGTGGGAGATGTACCTGATCGAACGGCTGTCCGACGGCCGCTGCGCCATCTTCACCAAGACGCATTCCGCTCTGGTGGACGGGGACACCGCGCTCGAGATCGGCCATGTGATCCTCGACGCGGGGCCCGCTCCCCGCGAACTGGCCTGCGACGACTGGATCGCGCCGCGCGAACCCGGTGAGATGGAACTGCTGGTCGGCGCGCTGGCACACCTCGCCGCACAGCCGCGCAAAGCCCTCGAGGTCGCCCGGGAGGCGAGCGCGGGCGCGTTCGCGGTGGTCGGGACGGCGGGCAAAGCGGTCGAGTCGGTGGTCGCCGCCGTGCGCACCGCGGCGACCGGTGCGCCCGCCAGCCCCCTGAACACGCGTACCTCGCGAAACCGGCGCTTCGACGTGGTGCGCACCGACCTGGCGGATTACCGGACGATCCGCAAGCGGTTCGGCTGCTCGACCAACGACGCCATCCTCGCCGTGGTCACCGGCGCTCTGCGCAACTGGCTGCTGTCGCGCGGGGAAGCGCTCACCGAGTCCACCACGCTGCGAGCTGTGGTGCCGATGTCGGTGTACGTCGAGGGAAACGAGGGCGACCAGACGCACTCGGCGAGCGAGGTGTCGTCGTTCCTGATCGATCTGCCGGTGGGCGAACCGAACCCGGTGATGCGGTTGTCGCACATCGCGCACGCCTCCGAACTCAACGGTCGTCAGCGGCGCGGCGTCCGCGCGCGTACGCTCGTGCACCTGGCCGGTTTCGCTCCGGCCAGCCTGCATGCGATGAGTGTGCGAGCGGCGAGTACGTTCGCAGAACACACGTTCAATCTGGTGATCACCAACGCGCCGGGTCCGCAGGCGCCGATGTACATCGGCGGCGCGCGGATGCTGGAGATGTACCCGGTGTCGCCACTGCTGCGCAATCAGGCGTCGAGTATCGGGATCACGTCCTACGACGGGCGTGTCTTCTACGGTCTCAACGCCGACCGCGACGCGATGGCCGACATCGGCGTGCTCGCCACGGCGGTGCGCGATTCCATGGAGGAGATGCTCGGTGCCTGCGTCTGATCAGAAGAAGCTGCGGGTCTACATCCCGGCCACGGTGCCGATGCTGCGCGATCTGGTCGGCAACCGTGAGCTGGCCCCCGTCGGCGGGACCGCGTTCGCGGTGACGCCCGCGCTGCGCGAGGCCTACGCCTCCGGCGACGACGAGGAACTCGGCGAAGTCGCCATGAACGAGGCCGCGCGCGCCTCGCTGCGACTGCTGGCCGCCGAACGCGAGGCGATCGGATCGGAGGACTCCGACGACGAGGCCGCGCCGGCGGCGGGCGGTAACCCGGTTTACCGCCGTGCGGTGATCGCCGCCGACGTGACCGGCGCGAAGCTGCGGCCCGACCTCGACGACGCGGTGGTCCGGCTGGCGGGCCCGATCGGCTACCAGCAGATCGCCTCGGTGCACGTCGACCTGGCCGACGCCGAACCACAGGTTGCCAAGGCCGTCGACGTGGTGGACGCGGCCGATCTCGGCGACACCGACGCCGAGTTCGTCCTCGGCGACGCCGAGGACCATCAATTGGCCTGGTACGCGGCCCAAGAGCTGCCGTTTCTGCTCGAGCTCCTCTGAATCGCCGCGGCGGGCGCCCCACTGACCTGCCGCCGTAACCTACGATGCCGTAACCTTGCTGGCGAGGCCTCCGATCGGCGAGACGGCGGCCCGCGCATCCGACGACAGGGAGACCAACGGCAGCGATGGGTTCGAAAATTGGGAGCTCCGTGCGAAGCGTCCGTGCGTGGCTGGAGGCGCCCGCCGCGAGCGTCGCCGAGCGCGGCGGCAAGCTGAACGTGCTGCGCGGAGCCTTTGCGCGCGTGACCACACCGCTGCTGCCCGACGACTACCTGCACCTGGCCAACCCGCTGTGGTCGGCTCGCGAGCTGCGGGGACGCATCGTCGAGGTACGCAAGGAGACCGCCGATTCCGCGACGCTGGTGATCCAGCCGGGATGGGGCTTCGACTTCAAATACCAGCCCGGCCAGTACATCGGCATCGGCATCCTGGTGGACGGCCGCTGGCATTGGCGCTCGTATTCGCTGACCTGTCCGCCGAATTGGTCCGACCCCGGCCACGGCGGCAAGCGGCTGATCTCCATCGCCGTGAAGGCGATGCCGGAAGGCTTCCTGTCCAGCCACCTGGTCAGCGGCGTGCCGGTCGGCACCGTCGTCCGGCTCGCCGCCCCGCAGGGCGGTTTCGTACTGCCGTCCCCGCCGCCGGAGAAGGTGCTGTTCCTCACCGCGGGCAGCGGCGTCACGCCCGTGATCGCCATGCTGCGCGCGATGGACCGCCGCGAGGTGTTCACCGACGTGGTGCACCTGCACTCCGCGCGCACTTCCGACGACGTGATGTTCGGCGCGGAGCTGGGCGCGCTGCGCGACCGCAATCCCGGCTTCGACACCCGCCTGCATCTCACCGCCGAGCGGGGCAAATTCGCCCTCGCCGATCTCGACACCGAGATCCCCGACTGGCGCGAACGCCAGACCTGGGCGTGCGGCCCGGCCGGAATGCTCGACGAGATCGAGAACCACTGGCGCGACGCGGGGCTGTCGGACCGGCTGCACGTGGAGCGCTTCGAGATCGAACGCTCCGCGGTCGGTGCGGGCGGCACGGTCACCTTCGGCAAGACCGGTCGCAGCGTCGCGGCCGACGGCGCGACCAGCCTGCTCGAGGCCGGTGAGTCCGCCGGTGTTCAGATGCCGTTCGGCTGCCGGATGGGCATCTGCCAGACCTGCGTGGTCACCTTGAGTTCCGGACACGCGCGCGACCTGCGCAACGGTGAGGAGCGCCGCGAAGGCGACAAGGTGCAGACCTGCATCTCGGCGGCGGCGGGCGACTGCACCCTGGACGTCTAGTCCGGCAGGTACCCTCGAGGTGTATCGAGTAGGGAAAGGACCCCGGTGGCCATCACCGACATCAAGACGTTCGCGCATCTCACGGCGGCCGATATCGAGACACTGGGGCAGGAACTCGATTCCATCCGGCGTTCGGTGGAGCTGTCGCGCGGCGAGCGCGACGCGAAGTACATCCGGCGCACGATCGCGGCGCAACGCGGTCTCGAGGTAGCCGCCCGGGTGGTGCTGTTCGGCAGCCGCAACCGCTGGGCCTGGCTGGCAGGCACCGCGATGCTGTCGGTGGCCAAGATCATCGAGAACATGGAGCTCGGGCACAACGTCAGCCACGGGCAATGGGACTGGATGAACGACCCGGAGATCCACTCCAGTTCGTGGGAGTGGGACATGACCGGCCCCTCCGCGCAGTGGCGCCGGGCGCACAACTACTCCCACCACACCTACACGAATGTGCTGGGCAAGGACGAGGACCTCGGTTTCGGCATCCTCCGGATGACCCGGGACGAGCAGTGGCGGCCGATCCATCTGGTGCAGCCGCTGGCGAACTTGCTGCTCGCCGCGACCTTCGAGTGGGGCATCGCGCTGCACGACTGGAGCATCGACAAGGAGCTGTCGGACACCCCGCGCTGGGAGGTCGCCTCCGGTCCGAACGTGGAGTTCGCCCGCAAGATCTGCCGTCAGGTGGCCAAGGACTACCTCATCCATCCCGCGCTGACGGGTCCGGCGTTCAAGCACACGCTGAAGGCCAACGCGATGGCGAACCTGGTGCGCAATCTGTGGGCGTACGCGGTGATCTTCTGCGGGCACTTCCCCGACGGCGCGGAGAAGTTCACCGTCGAACAGCTGGAGAACGAGACCAGCGGCGAGTGGTATCTGCGCCAGATGCTCGGCAGCGCGAACTTCGAAGCGGGGCCCGCCATGGCGTTCATGAGCGGCAACCTCTGCTACCAGATCGAGCACCATCTGTTCCCCGACCTGCCGAGCAACCGGTATCAGGAGATCGCGGTACGGGTCCGCGAGCTGTGCGACAAGTACGACCTGCCCTACACCACCGGGTCGCTGGGCAAGCAGTATCTGCTGGCCTTCCGCACGATCCACAAGCTGGCCCTGCCGGACCGGTTCCTCAAGGCTACCGCCGACAACGCGCCGGAGACCTCCTCCGAGCGCAAGTTCGCCGGTATCACGCTGCCGTCGCTCGGCGCGGAATCCACGCACTGGCTGCGCGTCGATCCGGAGACCGGCGAGCGGCGCGGCCTGCGCTCGGCGCTGCACGAGGCGAAGATCGCGCTGCGCGAGAAGGCGCGGCAGGAGAAGGAGATGCTCCGCGAGGCCAAGGCGGCCCTACAGGAGAAGGCCGAACACGAGCGGCAGGTGCTGCGCGAGGCCAAGCTCGCGTTCCAGGAACGGGCCCGTCATGAACAAGCGGCGCTGCGCGAAAAAGCGAAGCGGGACAGGCGTTTTCGCTTTCCGGGCAGGGCGCGCTAACCTACCATTCGACAGCCGGGATCGCAATAAGGTATTTGACACATCCGTGCGGCGCACCTCGCAACCTACGGTTTCGTAACTTACGGTAAAGTAACCCGCATGGCGATCTCGGATGTCAAGGAATATGCGCACCTCACCGAGGCCGACGTGGAAGCACTCGGCGCGGAATTCGACGCGATCCGGCGGGAAATCGAAGCCTCGCGCGGCGCACGCGACGCGAAGTACATCCGCAACGTCATCCGGTTGCAGCGCGTTCTCGAGATCAGCGGCCGTGCGGTGCTCTTCGCGAGCCCGAAGCGCCCCGCGTGGCTGGCAGGCGTCGCACTGCTCGCCACCGCCAAGATCATCGAGAACATGGAGATCGGGCACAACGTCATGCACGGGCAGTGGGACTGGATGAACGATCCGGAGATCCACTCCAGCTCGTGGGAGTGGGACAACACCGGCGCGGCCAAGCACTGGAAGCACACCCACAACTACCTGCATCACAAGTACACCAACGTGCTCGGCATGGACGACGACATCGGCTACGGCCTGCTGCGCGTGACCCGCGACCAGCGCTGGAAGCCGTTCAACCTGGGCAACCCGGTCTACAACCTGCTGTTGCAGCTGTTCTTCGAGTACGGCGTCGCCATCCAGCACCTGGAGCTGGGCAAACTGGTGGCGGGCCGGTACAAGCCCGGTTCCCCCGAACGGGCCGAGTTCGAGCGCAAGCGCGACGAGGCGCTCACCAAGATGGGCAAGCAGGTCCTCAAGGACTACGTGGTCTTCCCCGCCCTCACCGGTCCCGCGTTCTTCTCCACGCTGACGGCCAACCTGGCCGCGAACGCGATCCGCAACGTCTGGTCCAACGCGGTGATCTTCTGCGGGCACTTCCCCGACGGGGCGGAGAAGTTCACCAAGGCCGACATCGACGGCGAAACGCACGGCCAGTGGTACCTGCGCCAGATGCTCGGCAGCGCCAACATCTCCGGCGGCCCGGTCATGCACTTCATGACCGGCAATCTGAGCCACCAGATCGAACACCACCTGTTCCCCGATCTGCCGAGCAACCGGTACGCCGACATCGCCGTGCGGGTGCGCGAGCTGGCCGACAAGTACGACCTGCCCTACACCACCGGCTCGCTGCCGGTGCAGTACTTCAAGGCGTGGCGCACCATCCTCAAACTGGCGTTGCCGAACAAGTACCTGCGGGCCACCGCCGACGATGCGCCCGAGACCGCCTCGGAACGCAAGTTCGGGGGCCACACCGCCGCCTCCATCGATCCGGTGACGGGCCGCCGCCGCGGTCTGCGCACCGCGCTCGCCGGGGGACGGCGGCGGCTGGCCCGGCGCCGCGTGTCCGCGGCAGGCTGACTTCCACTCCCGCCACGCCGCGGTCGGTCGGCGACGCAGGAGCCAACGCCGTGTGCGGCGAGTTCGCCGGGTTTGATTGACTCGGGCGGTGCATGCTGAAGTTCTGAGCGTCTACGAGGCCATCCGGCGCCGTCGTGACGTACGCGCGGAGTTCACCGGCGAACTCGTCGACGATGCGACACTGTGGCGGCTGCTGGATGCCGCGCACCGGGCGCCGAGCGTCGGGAATTCGCAGCCCTGGGATTTCGTGGTGGTCCGCGAGCCGGCGACGCTGCGCGAGTTCGCCGAACACGTGGCACAGAAGCGCATCGAGTTCCGCGACGCGCTGCCACCCGAGCGCGCCGCCACCTTCGAGCCGATCAAGATCGAGGGCATTTCGGAGAGCGGTACCGGGATCGTGGTCTGCTACGACCACGATCGCGGCGGGCCGCAGGTGCTCGGCCGGGCCACGGTGCCCGAAACCGGTATCTACTCCGCGGTTCTCGCCATCCAGAACCTTTGGCTGGCCGCCACCGCCGAAGGCATCGGCGTGGGGTGGGTGTCGTTCTACGATCCCGGTTTCCTGTCCGATCTGATCGGCCTCCCGGAGGGCGTCCGCACGGTCGCCTGGCTGTGCGTCGGGCCGGTGCGCGAGTTCCAGCGCATTCCCGATCTGGAGCGCTTCGGCTGGCGCGCGGGCAGACCCCTCACGGACGCGGTGCACCGCGAGACCTATCGGGGCTGACCTTCCGCGCATCGTTACCCAAATGTGCGGATCGTTCATGCTTCAATCGGATCCCCACTGGGTACGACAAGGGCGAAACTGTCACTTACGCAGTGCGCTTCATCGTGGTTTTCGTCGGTTCCAGGAGGTTTGTGCAATGGCCAATGTCGATGCTGTTCGGCTGTCCAGCGAGCTGGGCATCGATCTGGCACAGGCGACGTTGCGCCTGCGTCGAGAAGGCGTCCCCGGCGAGACCAAGCACCAGACCTGTCTGCGCATCCTCGCGGACGAGGGGCGCAAGCGCCGGGGCTTCACAGGCAAGGCCTGAGAGAGGCTCCGGCAGGGCCACTCATACGTCGCCTCAGACGCGTTCGAGCACCGCCGATGCGCCGATGCCGCCCGCGGCGCAAATACCGAGCAGGGCCGCGTTCTTGCCCGTGCGAGTCAGTTCGTTGGCCATGGTGGTCACCATGCGCGCCCCGGTGGCGCCGAACGGGTGACCGAGCGAGATCGAGCCGCCGTGCACGTTCAGCTTGTCGACGTCCACCTCGCCGACGGCGGTATCGCGATCCAGCCTGGTCTTGGCCCATTCGTCGCTGGCCAGTGCGGTAAGCACCGCCAAGGTCTGGGCGGCGAAGGCCTCGTGGATATCCACGAGATCGACGTCGGCCAAGGACATTCCGGCTTTCTCCAGCGCGCGTGGCATCGAGATGGCCGGCCCGATTAGCACCTGATCGGCCGGGTCGACGCTCACGTAGCTCCACGACCGGAACGCCGCCAGCGGCCGATATCCGAGGGCGTGCGCTTTCTCTTCGCTCATCAGCAGCACCGCGGCGGCACCGTCGGTGAGCGGGCTGGCGTTGCCAGCGGTCACGCTGCCGTCGGCGGCGAAAACCGGTTTCAGCGCGGCCAGTTTCGCGACGCTGGTGTCGCCGCGCACCAGACCGTCGCGCCGGATCTCCGCGTCTTCGGGCGTGCGGATCCGCAGCACCTCGTCATCGAACCGGCCGGAGTCGATGGCGGCCGCCGCGCGGTGATGCGAGCGGGCGGCGAACTCGTCCTGGTCCGCGCGGCTCACGCCGTGGATACGAGCCATCTTCTCGGCCGACTCGCCCATCACCTCGCCGGTGGTGCGCTCGGCGATCTTGGGCCTGCTCGGTAGCAGGTCGGTGAACGGCGCCAAGCGCGCGACCGCGGACAAGTAGTCCTTCGGCTTCGGCTTGCCCAGCGCCAGCGGCGCCGCCGCGTGCACGACCTTTTGCGGCAGCTTGACCTCGGCGTTGGAGGTGGAATCGCTGCCGCCCGCGATCATGACGTCGTATTCGCCCCGCTCGATCGCGGCCGCCGCCGACGTGACCGCCTGCAGACCGGAGGCGCAGGCCCTGGTCACGGTGTAGCCCTCACAGCCCGGGTCCAGCGCCAGGTCCAACGCGACTTCGCGGGCGATGTTCGGCGCCGCGCTGGGCAGGATGACCCCGCCCCACACGATCGCCTCCACTTCCGCACCGGGCAGCCCGGTGCGCTCCAGCAGTCCACGGACCGCGGCATCGGCCAGCGCGATGGAGTCCATCCGGGTGTATCCGGTGAACGCACGCAGGAACGGCGTGCGCGCACCGGACACGATCACAGCACGGCGAGCAGCTCTGGTGGCCATGCGATTTCCTTTCGAAAGCCTGGGACCACCAAACTTACTTCAAAGTAAGTTCACCGTCGACCCCCTTCGCCGACGGTGAACCCCGACGCAGCGACGATCCCCTCCACCGCCGCTGAACCGGTCCGCCGCGCGCCGTTGCGCGACGGACCGAGACGCCCGTCCCGGCGAACGCCCCTGCCCGTCCCGGAACCGTCGCATGCACTCCGTCATCCGACGCAAAGAACCGTAACAAACTTTCGACTAACTTTCCAAATAGTTTCTATTTGTTTGCCTTGAGCCTCCCATCGGCTTACCATGAACGCACTATGCATAGCCCTTCGGAGCTGTCGCGGCAGAAGAGATTCGGGCGAATCATCAAAGAACGCCGGGACGAGCTCGGCCTCACCCAGCTACAGATCGGCGACCTCGGGGGACCTTCGGCGCCGACCATCAGGAAGATCGAGGACGGCGAAGCGACCATCAGCATGCAGACGCTGAACAAGCTCGACGCGCCGCTGCGATGGCTGCCGGGCAGTGCCGCACGCACCTACGCGGGCGGCGTACCCGCCGCCGACGAACCCGCGAACTCCGCGCGCGGCGCGGGCGACTCGGTGGTGGCGGGGCCGGACGCGATCCGCTTCGAAATCTCCGACCTGACCGGCCTTCTCGCGGCATCGGGCAGTCTCAACGACGCCGTCGAGCACGGCCGCACCACCGACCCGCAGGTGGTCGCCGCGATCGCGGAACTCAACCGGGTGGTCTCCAAGCTGTCGGCGCGATACGCGACCGCCATGCTCGAACGCAACGGTGGACCGGGCAAGCAGTTGCATCCGCTGGTGGAAATGGCCTTCGCGCACTTGCTCGCGGTCCCCGCGGAGTCCAGCGACCCCGACGAGCTACAGGAACGCCGGTACCGCCGCTGGCTGGCCGGTCGATCGGAGGATATCGATGCAGCGACCGAAGCCCGATTCCGCGCACGCTGGCTGGCGGCCAACCTGGCCACGACAGCGGTTCGAAACGGCGAGTGACGAGGCAGCCATGACCGACCACGGATCGAATCGCCCGGAGCTGACCCTCAGCCACAAGATCAATCGGCTGTTCTCCGTCGTGCACCCGCGCAACGCACCGGAACGCAGCACCGAATCCGTCGCCGAGCAGATCGGCGAATTCCTCGGTCGCACGGTGCCGCCCGGTTACCTGGAGCGCCTGCGCGACGGCGAGTTCGACGACCGGAACGCGGGCGCCACAGCGGATGTCGAGATCCTCGCGGCGGTGGCGCGCAGTTTCGGCGTGGCGGCCGACTATCTGCTCACCCGCGGACCCGCGGCGGACGCGATCGACCGGGAACTCGAACTCCTCGCCACCATGCGAGACGCGAACGTCGCCAGCGTCGCGCTGCGCGGTTCGAACATCGATCGGGCCATGCTCGCCAGGATCATCCAGAGCACAGAAGGATCGATGCCGCCGAGTCGGTAACATGCTTCCCTACATGGGCCACTGAGCTTTTGTAGGAGACCGATCACATGGCCATCCAGGCCCGGTTCCGGAGCTTGACCCGGGACCTCCCGATACCCCACCCATGGAATCTGCAGACCTACCTCGATGCCGTCGCGGCGCACCGTGGTCGCAGCATCAGCCTGCTGCCGATCGATACCGCGCTGCTCGCAGGCACCGGTTGCGGCACGGGCAGCGGCCTGTGGATCGCGAAGCAGGACAGCGACGTCATCGTCTACGGCGCGGACACCACCGAATGGCATGCCGAGCACATCATCGTGCACGAACTCGGGCACATGTTGCTCGGGCACGGCCCGGAGCAGCACCGGCCCGGTGAGCCGCCCGCGGGCACGCCGACGGTGGCGGCGGTCGCCGACCTGCTGCCCTCGATCTCGCCCGAGTCGATCGCCCACGTGCTCGGCCGCACCGACTACGGCACCCTGCGCGAGCGCGACGCGGAGACCTTCGCCGACATGGTGATGCTGCACGCCATGCGTCCACCGCGTCGCGATTCGCTGCTGCACCGCACGTTCTTCCGCGACCGGCGGCGGTGAACTCGCCGATCCCCGCGCCGATCGCGATACCGCTGATCGTCTTCGTCGCGGTGGTCGTCCTCGGACGGTTGATCGTGCTGCACCACGCCGCCGTCGACCGGCTGCTCAATCGAGCCTTGCTGTGGGGTACGGCCACGCTGGTCCTGCTCGAGCGCGGCGTCGCTCCGGGGATCGGCAGTCTGCTGCACCAGCTTTCGATGGTCACACTGCTGATGGAGGTGGCCGGTCTGTACGGTGCGGCCCGGCTGTGGTCGGGCGCCGACCCGGTCTCCGCATCGGCTCGGCAGCGGGTCTACGACTTCACCGGACTGGTGGGTGGCGCGATCATCCTTGCCGTCGGCACTCCGGCCCGACAGGAGGGCAGGCTGCTGGGGCAAGCATCGGACTGGCCGACGGTAGTGGTCTGGTCGATCCTGTGGCTTCCGCTGCTCGCCGCCGGTCGGCTGGCCTGGCGCGCGGCACTGCGCGAATTGCGCTCGGCCGAATCCACCGCCGCCGAACGGATCGTCTACGCGACCCTGCTGGCGACGCTGGTCGTCGGTTCCGCGGGCCTGGTCGTCTCCGCCGTGCGGCTGGCGGCGCCTGGTACGGCCGCGGACCCGGCCATGGTGCGCTGGGCGGCACCGACTTTCGCCGCCTCGACGCTCGGCGCGGCGCTGCTCGCCGTGCCGCTGCTCGCCGGGCTGCGGGCCCGCGCGGGCTGGGACCGCGCCGGACGGTACTGCCGTCGCCTGCGGCCGCTGTGGCGCGATCTCACCGCGGCCGTGCCCGAGGTCGTGCTCGAGCCGGACATCCCCCTCGGATCCGAAGCGCGGCTGATCCGGATGACGGTGGAGATCCGCGATGCCCTGATGCACCTGCGGCACTACCTGCCCGGGGAGACGAGCCGGCCGGACTACGTGGAACAGATCGTGCAGGCCATCGCCGCGAAGACGAACGGCGCGGCCGTGACCCCGCGGCAGTTCGACCAGCCCGTGCGGCTGCCCGTCGGCGACATCGACTCGGATCTGCGGCTGCTGCTCGCGCTGGCCCGCCGCTGGCCCGCCGAGGGCGCATCGACGAAAATCTCCGGGCATCCGGCCGGTGAGCCGAATGCCCGGAGAAGTGGGGACGGGTGGTTTCCGTTTCGTCAGGCCAGGCGGATCAGGCCGTAGTCGAAGGCGTGACGACGGTAGACCACCGAAGGCCGGTCGGTCTCTTTGTCCTGGAACAGGAAGAAGTCGTGGCCGACGAGCTCCATTTGGTACAGGGCGTCATCGACGGACATCGGCGTCGCCGCGTGCTCCTTCGTGCGCACGATGTGGCCGGGACCCTCCTCGTATTCCGGTTCCCGCTCTTGGTGCGCGTGGGCAGCGCCGGACTCGGCGAGCCGGTCGAACAGGGAGTCGTCCACCAGATCGGCAGTGGCCTGGGCGACCGACAGCGGCGTCTTGTCGCCGTAGTGCACCCGGCGCCGGTCCTTGGTGCGGCGCAGTCTGCTCTCCATCTTCGCGGTAACCGACTCGAATGCGGCGTAGAAGCTGTCCGCGCAGGCCTCGGCCCGCACGACGGGACCCTTTCCGCGCGCGGTGATTTCGACGCGCTGACAGTTCTTGCGCTGACGACGGTTGCGCTCGTGGAACAGCTCGACGTCGAAGAGGAAGATCGACGGGTCGAAGCGTTCTAATCGGGAGAGTTTTTCCGCGACGTAGATACGAAAATGATCGGGCACCTCGACGTTGCGGCCCTTCACCACGATGTCGCCGCGCGGCGCTCGTGGTCGTTCCGCAGTGGGTTGCTCGAGTGCTTCCTGGGTGCTGGGCTCCAGCACCGAAGCAGCGGGATCTTTCACTGAAGGTCGTGAAGAAGTCGTCACGCGTACCTCCCGGATCTGGCCGCACCGACCGATTCCAGTGCGGCGGGATTGAACCGTGCCGAACGACGATTGCTCGGCACTAGACGTCCGAGGCGCCACCTCCAAACTTGCGGTTCGGGTGTGTGTCCGCGACGCTAGTCCGCCGACGGGCTGATCGCCAGTGTTCACGCAAATTTCCCGGAGTCAAGCAGCACAAGTAACCAGAACGCCACGTGTCGGCAACCCGGCGCGCTGTAGCGCGCGCACCGACTCGAAGGCCGTCGCACCGGTGGTCAGCACGTCGTCGACCAGCACTACCTCGGCATTCGCCGGTACTCCCCAGTCCGCGGCAGGGCCGGGCGTCGTGGTCACCCGCCCCTTCAGGTTGCGAGCGCGCTCGGCGGGTGTCAAGCCCACCGAATCGCGCACCCCTTGCCCCACTCGCAACACCGGCACCACTCGGCAGTTGGGCAGCCATCGGGTAGCTACCGACGCCGAGCGAAGCACCGGATCGCCGCCCCGGCGCCGCGCCGCCACGCGTCGGCTCGGCGCGGGCACCAGTACCAACGGAACACCCGGCGAACGCAGTTCGGCGAGCGCGCCCGCGAACGCCTTTCCGAGTGGCAGCGCCAGATCCCGCCGTCCCCGTTCCTTGGCGGCGAGCACCGCCCGCCGCGCGGGCCCTGCGTACGGCCCCAGCGCCCAGCACGGAATGCCCGGGTCGTTGCGCGGCCACACCCGCACCGGCGGACCGGCCAACGTGACGGCGCAATCGGCGCACCAATCGGCTCCGGAACGTCCGCAGCCCGCACAGGCGGCGGGCAACACCAGATCGAGCAGGGTTCGCATCGACCGAGTGTGCGCCCGCCCCCTGACAGAATCGCTCGATCATGTCGACAGCATGCACCTGGCAGAACGCTATGCCCTTGCGGCGAAGTCTTTTACGCTGCGCTCGCACCCTGCTCGAACCGCCATGCGCGCCCGCGCCGGATTCTTCCGAGTGTGAGCGAGCCTTCCGAAGTGCCGACGTGCGGCCGGCCTCGCGTACTCGCGACAGATCGCCGCTCAGCCGGGCAGGACGGGCGTGGCGTTCGCGCCCAGACCCGGCACCTCACGCCAGTAGGGCTGGCCTTGGTCCGGGGCGGAGGTCAGCTCCAGCACCGCACGTGAGTCGGCGACGTACTGATGGTCGGGGCTCGCGCTCACGGACCGCACCGGGGCGGTGAGGTTCTGCGACGTCAACGGGGTCGGCTCCGAGCCGTCCACCGACACCGTGCTCACGGGGTCCACATTCCCCTCGCGCGCGATGATGATCGTGTCCGCGTCCAGCCAGTCCACCGACACCGCGGCCGTGCTGAGTCCGACACCGACGGGCACCGCCGAAGTCAGCGCCAGCTTCCCGTCCGGTTGCGGCGCGACG
This sequence comes from Nocardia sichangensis, assembly GCF_047200615.1. Taxonomy (NCBI): domain Bacteria; kingdom Bacillati; phylum Actinomycetota; class Actinomycetes; order Mycobacteriales; family Nocardiaceae; genus Nocardia; species Nocardia sichangensis. The sequence continues at coordinate 159,234 of NZ_JBJZOK010000015.1, read as the reverse complement.
ACCGCGACGTACACCCGGCCGTCGGCGATCATCGCCGCCCGCGCCCCGGTCCGGGAGATCCGGAGTTCGGTGATCGGTAGCCGCGGCGCCGTGGCCGAGGATGCCGCCGTCAACCTCGAGATGTCGACGTTCTGAATCGAGACGTTTCCGGTGCCGCGGTCGTTGACCGCGCGGATCACCCGGTCACCGTCGACCACCGCCCATGCCGCGCTGCCGTCCGCCGTCCACGAGGGCCGGGTGATGGTGAAGCCATCGGCCACCGGAAAAGCGTTGCCGCCGTAAGTGCCGACCATCAAGATCCGCGACGGCGCGCCCGGCGGTCGTCCGGCTTCCGCCACCGCGGCGACGAGCTGACCGTCCGCGGACAGCGTCGCCGACTGCAGGTTGTTCACTCCGCCGAAGTAGCCCGGAGCGGGAGTGATACCGCCGTTGTCGGCGATCTGCACCAGCCCGCCGCCGCGCAGAGCGTGCAGCCCGACCTGGTTGCGCGCGGCGGTCGCCGGATTGAACTGCTGCACGTCCGCCACGCTCCAGCCGTTCGCGGCGAAGCGCTCGTCCAGCGGCTTGCCGTCGGCCAACAGCATGTACGGCCCGAGGATGTCGGCGCTGGACAAGGTGAGCACCACCTGCGCGGCCAGCAGTTCGCGCTCGCGCGGATTCAGCGCCGACGCGCCCGCGAAATCGATCCGGACACCGCCGAGCCCGATGCCGACGCCGTCGGGATCACCGTTGGCCTTGGTGATCGCCCCGCGCACCGCGATCGGCGGCGTCAGCTCACTGTGCAGCACCGACGCCAGCGCGGGCTGCGGCCCCTCCAGCAGCGAGCTGATCAACCGCTGGGTCAGCTGCGCTTTCGGCACCGCGAGCCAGCGCAGGTCCGGCACGGCCATATTGCCGCCCGGATCGATGAAGTACAGCGCGTAGCGGCGGTAGGACTTGAAGAACGCGGTGGAGTCCATGACCACGCCGTCGGGCAACTCGTCGATGCGCCACTCGCCGTTGATCTTGGTCAGCTCGATCTTGTTCTCGACGAACGGAATGTCGTCGTTGGGCCGGTACCCGCCGTCTGCGGACAGCTCGCCGACCTTGCGCGCGCGGATCAGATAGTTGGCCTTGTCCCCGGAACGCGACTCCCGCAGGGTGTCCGGTTTCTCGACGATGACCGTGCCCGCCGCGTCGTCCCACTGGGTGGAGGCCGCAGGGGTCATGTATTGCCTTGCGGCCAGATGCCGGTTGGCCGGATCGGCGGTGGCCTGAAGGAAATCGCGCAGCAGCAGATCCGGATCGCGGTTGGCCAGCGGGGCCGGCGGGCCCTCGGAGGTGGGCTCACGATTGATGGTGCCGAGCGCCTCCGGCGCGGAGGACTCGGGGAGGCTGGCACAGGCGGTGAGCGGCATCACGACCGCGAGGACCGCCGCTGTCAGTACGGTCAGCCGCCGCATCCGCGCAGATCCGACACGCATTCTCATGACTGTACGTCCCCCGGTTCGCGCGCCGCGCCGCCCCCGGTCTGCGCCGACTCCGAGGCGGGCGATCCGTTCGCCCCGGACGCGAGCGGCTCTTCGGCCGCGGCGCTGTCGGTGGGCGTCGCCGTACCGTCGGCCGCTCCGGGCGACTCGCTCACGCTCGGCTCCGCGGCCGCGCCGCCTTCGACGTCCGTGCCGTCCAGCTCATCGCTGTCGGTCTCGGCCGCCTCGCTCGCGCCCTCCGCACGCACGCCGACCGGATCGGATGTGCCCGCGTGCGCGCCCTGTGGCGCGGCGTCGGTCACCTGCGCGGCGCCCGGCTCGGCGGCGACCGGCAACGCCGTATCGGTCGTGTCGCGATCGGCGGACGGTTCCGGCTCCACCACGTGCATCGTCTTGCGCGCGGGCTCCAGCGGCAGCGGGCTCGGGCCGAGCTTCTTACCGCGCACCAGCGGCAGCGTCAGGCGGAAGCTGGCGCCGATCCCGACCTCACCCCAGGCTTCGAGTCTGCCTTCGTGCAGGTTCGCGTCCTCCACGCTGATCGACAGACCGAGGCCGGTGCCGCCGGAGCGGCGCATGCGCGACGGGTCCGAACGCCAGAACCGGTTGAAGACCAGCTTCTCCTCTCCGGGGCGCAGGCCGACGCCCTGGTCCCGCACGACGACGGCGACCGCGTTGCTCTCGACGTCGCCCCGCATCCGGATCAGCACCGGCTTGCCCTCGCTGTGGTCGATCGCGTTGGCGAGCAGATTGCGCAGCACCCGCTCCACCCGGCGCGGATCGACCTCGGCGACGAGCGGATCCTCCGGCATGTCGCTGATGATCTCCACCCCGGCGTCCTTGGCGAGGTGGCGCACGGTCGAGATCGCGGCCCGCGCGCACATCCGCACGTCCAGCGATTCGACCTGGAGTTCGGCGACGCCCGCGTCGTGCCTGCTGATCTCCAGCAGGTCGTTGAGCAGGCCCTCGAACCGGTCCAGCTCGTTGACCAGCAACTCGGCGCTGCGGGCCAAGGCGGGGTCGAGGTCGTCGCTGCTGCCGTGGATCAGGTCGGCGGCCATGCGCACGGTGGTGAGCGGTGTGCGCAACTCGTGGCTGACGTCGGAGGTGAACCGGCGCTGCAGATTGCCGAATTCCTCCAGCTGGGTGATCTGGTTGGACAGGCTCTCGGCCATCTCGTTGAACGCCTGAGCCAGCCGAGCCATGTCGTCCTCGCCGCGTACCAGCATGCGTTCCTTGAGCCTGCCATCGGCGAACCGGCCGGCGATCCTGGCCGCGGAGCGGATCGGAAGCACCACCTGCCTGGTGACCAGCGCGGTGATCGCGGCAAGCAGGACCAGCAACACGATGCCGCCGACCAGCATGGTGCCGCGCATCAGCGACAGGCTGCGTTCCTCGTTGGCCAGCGGGAAGATCAGGTAGATCTCCAGGGTCGGAACCTCGGCGCTCGGGCTGCCGATGATCAGCGCGCGACCGCTGTAGCCATCCGCGTCCTCGACGGTGGCGAACTGGTAGCTGACCTGGTTGCGCTGCACGAACCGGCGCAGCTCGTCGGGCACCTCCTGGATCGGGCCGCGAGGGATCTGCTGCGGCGGCATCCCGCCGATGACGCTCAGCGCCGAGACGAAGCTGCCCGCGGCGCCGGTGGACTGGCCGCTACCGCCGCGATTGGACAGTGCGTTGCGAGCCTCTTCCAGTCGCTGCGGTTGAGCACCGATGTCGTGCACACCGGCCAGCTGGCTCTCGACCGTGTTACGCGCACGGTCCATCTCCTCGACCGCCGCGTTGATCTTGGCGTCCAGCAGCCGGTCGGTGATCTGGCTGGTCAGCACCACACCGAGGATCGTGATGACAATCAGCGACAGCGTCAGCGTGGACACGATGACGCGCAACTGCAGCGAACGACGCCACAGGTGGCCTAGGGCAATACCGACCGCTTGGAACCAGGCCACCACCGGAGCCAGCGATCGTTCCAGACGCGCGAAGACGCCATGGATCACGGCGGTCCGGCCTTGTAACCGACACCGCGGACGGTCAGCACGATCTCCGGGTTCTCGGGATCCTTCTCCACCTTCGCCCGCAACCGCTGCACATGGACGTTCACCAGGCGGGTGTCCGCGGCGTGCCGGTAACCCCAGACCTGCTCGAGCAGGACCTCACGGGTGAACACCTGGCGCGGCTTGCGGGCCAGGGCGACGAGCAGGTCGAACTCCAGCGGCGTCAGAGAGATCTGCGCGCCACCACGGCTGACCTTGTGCGCGGGCACATCGATCACGATATCGGCGATCGACAGCAGCTCGGCGGGCTCCTCCTCGGTGCGGCGCAGACGGGCCCGCACCCGGGCGACCAGCTCCTTCGGCTTGAAGGGCTTGACGATGTAATCGTCGGCACCGGACTCCAGACCCAGCACGACGTCGACCGTGTCGGTCTTCGCCGTGAGCATCACGATCGGAACTCCGGAATCGGCCCGCAGCACACGGCACACGTCGATGCCGTTCATGCCGGGCAGCATCAGGTCCAGCAGCACCAAATCGGGGCGGATCTCGCGAACCGCCGCCAGGGCCTGTGTGCCGTCGCCGACCACGTGCGGGTCGAACCCTTCCCCGCGCAAGACGATCGTGAGCATCTCAGCGAGTGCCATATCGTCGTCGACGACCAGAATCTTCGGCTTCATAACTACTATGTTGTCATCTCCCAGGCCAGGATCGGGCCGCCACGCCAACACTGGTGTGAACCCGCGGCACAACCAACCTTATCGACCAACGATTTCGGCGATGCGCGCGGCCAGCGTCGCCGGACCGTCGTCGGATCGGTATGTCCACCAGGGTCCGCGCCAGTCGCGTTCGGCCAGCTCACGGTACACCGCGCCGGTGCGATGCTGCAGACCGCCGTCGCGTTCGTAGGCGTCGAGCGCGCGTTCGGCGTCGAGTTCGCCACGCCTGCGGGCACGCTCGGCGGCGAGCTCGGTGGGCACGTCCAGCAACACTTGCAGCGCGGGCTCGGGCAGAGCGAATCTGCCGAACTCCAATTCGCCCACCCATGTAACGATTTCGCCGTCCGCCGACTGCCCCAGCCGGGCGGCCGAATAGGCGGCGTTGGAAGCGACATAGCGATCGAGTAGCACAACGTCGTTGTCGGCCAACAGTTTCGACAGCTCGTCCGCGGCGTCCGCGCGGTCCAGCGCGAACAGCAGAGCCATGCCGCTGACCGAGCCCGCGAGGTCGCCGTGCGCGCCGCGCAGCGCCTCGGCGGCCAGATCGGCGTGCACCGAGACGCGGTAGCGCGGGAAGGCCATCGTCGCGACGCGCAGTCCGCGACCACGCAGATCGGCGACCACCCGCTCGATCAGCGTCCGCTTACCCGCGCCGTCGAGCCCTTCGACCGCTATCAGCACTCCCATGACCAGGCACACTACCCCGCCGCACACCGGACGCCCGCAGCGGCTGACCAGCGTGGATGCCGGGCGCTGCGGGCGGGCGCGAGGTGACGGGCGCCGGTGTCCCCGCCGACCGTCGGCGGGGACACCGGCAGCGCGTTCAGTAGCGGTAGTGATCCGGCTTGTACGGGCCCTCGACGTCGACGCCGATGTACTCGGCCTGGTCCTTGGTGAGCTTGGTCAGCTCGCCGCCGAGCGCTTCGACGTGGATGCGCGCGACCTTTTCGTCCAGGTGCTTCGGCAGCCGGTAGACCTCGTTGTCGTACTCCTCCGGCTTGGTCCACAGCTCGATCTGCGCGATCACCTGGTTGGAGAAGCTGTTCGACATCACGAACGACGGGTGGCCGGTCGCGTTGCCGAGGTTGAGCAGACGCCCCTCCGACAGCACCAGGATCGAGCGGCCGGTCTCCTTGAACGTCCACAGGTCGACCTGCGGCTTGATCGTCAATTTCGTTGCGCCGGAACGCTCCAGCGCCGCCATGTCGATCTCGTTGTCGAAGTGACCGATGTTGCCGAGGATGGCCTGGTCCTTCATCGCCTTCATGTGGTCGAGGGTGATGATGTCCTTGTTGCCGGTCGCGGTGATGACGATGTCGGCCTCGCCGATCGCCTTCTCCACGGTCACCACGTCGTAGCCGTCCATCAGCGCCTGCAGCGCGTTGATCGGGTCGATCTCGGTGACCTGCACCCGGGCGCCCTGTCCGGCAAGCGATTCCGCGCAGCCCTTGCCGACATCGCCGTAGCCGCAGATCAATATCTTCTTGCCGCCGATGAGCACGTCGGTGCCGCGGTTGATGCCGTCGATCAGCGAGTGGCGGGTGCCGTACTTGTTGTCGAACTTGCTCTTGGTGACCGAGTCGTTGACGTTGATCGCGGGGAACACCAGTTCGCCCGCCGCCGCGAACTGGTAGAGCCGCAGCACGCCCGTGGTGGTCTCCTCGGTGACGCCCCGCACCGATTCGGCGATCTTGCTCCACTTGCCGCGATCGGACTCGAAGCGCTCGCGCAGCAGGTTCAAGAAGACCTTGTACTCGGCCGAGTGGTCCTCGTCCTCCGGCGGCACCACGCCCGACTTCTCGAACTGCGCACCGCGCAGCACGAGCATGGTGGCGTCGCCGCCGTCGTCGAGGATCATGTTGGCCGGCTCGCCCGGCCAGGTGAGCATCTGCTCGGCGGCCCACCAGTACTCCTCCAGGGTCTCGCCCTTCCAGGCGAACACCGGGGTGCCCTTCGGCTCCTCGACGGTGCCGTTGGGGCCGACGACCACGGCGGCCGCCGCGTGGTCCTGGGTGGAGAAGATGTTGCAGGAGGCCCAGCGGACCTCGGCGCCGAGGCTGGTCAGGGTCTCGATCAGCACCGCGGTCTGCACGGTCATGTGCAGCGAGCCGGAGATGCGCGCGCCCTGCAGCGGCCGCACCTCGGCGTACTCACGGCGCAGCGCCATCAGACCGGGCATCTCGTGTTCGGCCAGACGGATCTCTTTGCGGCCGAAATCGGCCAGCGACAGATCCGCCACCTTGTAGTCGATGCCGTTGCGGACATCGGCGGTCAACGACGTGCGAAGTTCTGAGGTGGTCATCAGCCTCTCCTGGTTCGGCAAGTACCGAGGCAAGGCTAGTCGCTCACGACGGGGTGCGGTTTACGCGGCCGTCCCTCCGACGGGCGGACCGGCCTCGGATTCGGCTCACGCCGTGACGCCGCGGGCCGCCAGGATGCGACGCCGCTTACGCGGCTGAATGTTCGCCAGTGTGATGTCGCCGCCGTAGTGGGCGAGCACGCGGCCGTCCATAATCCGCCGCCACAGCGGCGGGACCGCTGCCAGCACGATCATGGCGGCGTAGCCCGCGGGCAGTTGCGGGGCCTGCTCGGAGGTGCGCAGCGTCTGGTAGCGGCGGCCCGGGTTGGCGTGGTGATCGCTGTGCCGCTGCAGGTGGAACAGGAAGATGTTGGTGACCAGATGGTCGCTGTTCCAGCTGTCGCGCGGCGAGCAGCGGGCGTACATGCCGTTCGGGCGGCGCGCCCGCAGCAGGCCGTAGTGCTCGACGTAGTTCACCGTCTCCAGCAGGCCGAAGCCGATCACGGCCTGCAGCAGCAGCCAGGGCAGCACCTGGTAGCCGAACGCCGCGACCAAGGCGCCGAACAGCACGAGCGTCATCGACCAGGCCTGCAGGATGTGGTTCTGCACGCTCCACCAACCCTTGCCCTTGCGTGCGAGCCGCTCGCGCTCCAAGACGATCGCCGAGCGGAAACTTCCGGACACGCTGCGCGGCAAGAACTCCCACAGCGACTCGCCGAGGCGCGCGCTGGCCGGATCCTCCGGAGTAGCCACCCGCACGTGATGGCCGCGATTGTGCTCGACGAAGAAGTGCCCGTATCCGGACTGGGCGAGCGCGATCTTGGCCAGCCAGCGCTCCAGGCGCTCGACCCGGTGCCCGAGCTCGTGGGCGGCGTTGATGCCGATACCGCTGACGAATCCGAGAGTGGCGGCCAGACCCAGCTTGTCGACCACGCTCAGTTCGTCCCCGGCCCACATGTAACTCGCGATCACCAAGCCGATCAGCTGCACGGGGAGCATCAGGTAGGTGCACCACCGGTAGTACCGGTCGTTGGAGAGCCGCTCGTAGTCCTCGTCCCTCGGATTGTTGCCGTCCACGCCGATCGACCAGTCCAGCACCGGGATCACGATCAGCACGATGATCGGGCCGATCCACCAGAAGATCGGGATGCCGGTGTGCAGCACCAACTGCGAGGGCAGCAACGCGGACGCAGGCGGAAGCAAGCCGAGGACCCACAGATGGCGTTTGGGATCGGGCGATCCCACGGGTTTGCCAACCGTTTGCACTTTTGCCCCACTCGAAGAAGACCCGAACACCGTCGCATGAGAATACTTCTTGAGTTGTTGTCTGTTACAACCAAGTGGTGGGTTGAGACATGATCGCTATTACAAGCTACGCAGTCGGTTTTCAATGTGCTGCATATGCGCCAGTCGCGCGCCGGTTGCCCGCGCGGGCTCAGCTCTGCACCCGCGCGGCCAGGATCGCTTCGACGTAGGGACTCAGCAGCGCGCTCAATTCCGCGGGCGCGTCCCGCCCCGGACCGGGCGGAGTGGGGATGTAACTGAGGGCGATCCGCACCAGCGCGTGCGCGATGACGTCCGATTCGGCCGCCGTCGACGCCACCCAGCTGTACTGGAAGGCGCGCGACAGCCGCGCGGTCGCGTGCTCGAGCAACGGCCCCGCGTCCAGGGTGATCAGGCGCAGCAGATCCAGCTTCACCTCGCCCGCGACCAGCGACTGCACCAGCGGGTCGGAGGCCGCGTCGAAGAAGAAGTTCGCCATGCCGTCGCGGAACGCCGCGCGGACGTCACCGACGTTGCCGTTGATGGCGGCGTCGACGTGATCGACCAGGAAGTCGGCCAGGCGCAGGGCGTAGGCCTGGGTGAGGCCGCCACGTGAACCGAACTCGTTGTACAGGGTCTGCCTGCTCACGCCCGCTCTGGCCGCGACGTCGCCGAGCGTGATCTTGGACCAATCCCGTTCGGTGAGCAGCTCGCGCATCGCGTCCAGGACCGACGTCCGCAGCAGGTCCCGCGCGGCCTCCTGGTAGGGAATCCTGGTTCCGGTGCGCGGCATACCCGCGACACTGTCACGGGCGCCTGCCGCAGTCAAAATCTCACGACCGCTCGATTTCGACCATGAAGAAATCCGCCTTGGCGGCGCCGCAGTCCGGACAGGTCCAGTCGTCGGGGATGTCGTCCCAGCGGGTTCCCGGCGCGATGCCGTCCTCCGGCCAGCCCTCGGCTTCGTCGTATTCGAAGCCGCACTGGATGCACTGATAAAGCTTGTACTCGTTCATTTCGTGGCCCCTATCGGTTCGAAGTCGATCTTCTCCCGCACGCCGCAATCCGGGCAGCACCAGTCGTCCGGCACCGTCTCCCACCGGGTGCCCGGCGGAAAACCCTCGTGCGGCTCACCTTTCGCCTCGTCGAAGACGTAGTCACAGACGGGGCAGCGATACGCTTTCACGCCGCGTCCTTTCCGGCAGCGTTTTCCGCCCGACCCGAGCCGTAGCGCGCCAGCACTTTCTCCCGCTTGCCGGGATCTATATTGGCCCGGGTGATGTCGCCGTCGTAGTGCGCGAGTACGCGCTTGTCCATGACGCGACGCCACAGCGGCGGGAAGTAGGCGAGCATGATCATGCTGGCATAGCCGCTCGGCAGGTTGGGCGCGCCGTCCCAGCTGCGCAGCGTCTGGTAGCGGCGGGTCGGATAGGCGTGATGATCGCTGTGCCGCTGCAGGTGGTACAGGAAGATATTGGTGACGATGTGGTCGCTGTTCCAGCTGTGCACCGGGGCGGGCCGCTCATACCGGCCGCTCGCCGTGCGCTGCCGCACCAGGCCGTAGTGCTCCAGGTAGTTGACCGCCTCCAGCAGGCTGAATCCCACCACGGCTTGCAGGATCAGGTATGGCAGCAACTCGATGCCGAACACCGCGACCAAGGTCGCGAACAGCACCGCCGACATCAGCCAGGCGCTGAGTACTTCGTTGCGCAGACTCCACGGCTTCTTGCCGAGCCGGTCCAGCCGGGCCTTCTCCAGCTGCCAGGACGACTTCAGGCTGCCCCATACCGTGCGCGGCCAGAAGGCCCAGAACGTCTCGCCCACACGGGAACTCGCCGGGTCCTCGGGCGTCGCGACGCGCACGTGGTGGCCGCGGTTGTGCTCGATGTAGAAGTGCCCGTAGAAGGACTGGGCCAGCGCGATCCGCGACAGCCAGCGCTCCAGGTCCACCTTCTTGTGGCCGAGTTCGTGTGCGGTGTTGATGCCGATGCCGCCGATCATGCCGACCGTGATCGCCAGCCCGATCTTGTCCACCAAGTGCAGCCCGCCATCGATGCCGAGCCAGCTCACGTCGTCGGCGGTGATCAGATAGGCCGCCATCACCAGCGAGGCATATTGGAACGGCAGGTACAGGTAGGTGAGGTAGCGGTAGTACTTGTCGTTCTCCAGGTACTCCATCACCTCGTCCGGCGGGTTGTCGCCGTCCGGGCCGAAGAAGATGTCCGCGATCGGGATCAATACGTAGATCAGGATGGGCCCGAGCCAGAACGGCACCTGCGCGAGGCGATGCCAGCCCAACTCGTTCAGCCCCCAGATCAGCGGCAGACCGATGATGAACAGGCCGGCCGGAGCGAACAAGCCCCACAGCCACATGTAGCGCTTGCGATCCCGCCAGGCCGGCACCTCCACCGGCTGAGCGGACATGTCCGCGTGCGTCGACATCGTTGTCTCCATTCCCGAAGGGCACGCCACATGTGACGTGCATTACCTCACTTCTGGACGATATACGGACATTTGTCGCTTGTCTAGACAAATCACGCAATTTGTAAACTTCCCTCCGGGTCCAACGAACCGAGCCCCGGCCGGAGACAACTCCGCCCGGGGCTCGGCGTGGAATGAAGGGACCGACTCAGCGCAGCAGCACGTCGGCGTCGGCGGGTAGGGCGTTCACCGGCCACCAGCGCAGGTCGGTGGATTCGTGGCTGCGAACCGGGATCGCGCCCGCGGGGGCGGTGATGCGGAACAGCAGGTCGAGGTGTCTGGTGGGGACGCCGAGCGAGCAGGTGATCGGATGCGCTTGGGCGCCGTAGAGCCCTGGCTCCAGCCGTAGGTTCGCGATGCCGGATTCCTCGGTCGCTTCGCGCAACGCGGCGCCGGCGACCGTCTCGTCCCGCTCTTCGCAGTGGCCGCCGAGCTGGATCCAGCGTCCGACCCGCGGGTGCAGAGTGAGCAGCACCTCGCGGCCGTCGTGGGAGAAGACGACCGCGGAGGCGGTGATGTGGCCCGGCGCGTGCTCACGCAGGCAACCACGCGGGGCCGAACCGAGGAAGGCCAGCATCGCTTCCCGCAGCGATCGCTCCGGATCTGTTCCGGGACACCAAGTCTCGAGCAACTCGGTGGCCGAAGCGTGCAGCGACTCCACGCTCACCGGCGACACTCTCGCACTGCGGAATCGAGGCGCATCACAGCTCGACCAGTCCGGACCCCGCGCCCGCGGGCTGCCGCGGGGTCGGCTCCTCGAGCGGATGACCGATGGCGATGGCGCCCAGCGGACTCCAGTCCTCGGCCACGCCCAGCACGTCCCGGGTGACCTCGGGGGCGAAGATCGTCGACCCGATCCAGCAGCTGCCGATGCCCTCGGTGGCCAAGGCGACCAGCAGGCCCTGCACCGCCGCGCCCACCGCGACGGTGAACATGGTGCGTTCGTTCGCTCGCCTGCGCTCGTCCGGATAGTCGTGCGCGCCGTCCGGCACACAGAACGGAATGATCACCTCGGGTGCGTCGAACAGAATGCGCCCACGCGCGACCCTGCGCTCGATCCGCTCCGGCGACAGCCCGTCAGCGGTCAGTTCGGTGCGCCATTTCTCCGCCATCGCCTCGAGCAGACGAGCGCGCAGCTCCGGCGTGCGCAGCCACACGAACCGCACGGGGCGGGTGTGGTGCGGAGCGGGCGCGGTCAGCGCGACCGACACGGCCGAGCGGATCCGTTCGGGATCGACCGGCAGGTCGGCGAACTGGCGAATCGAGCGACGCAGGAGAATCGCCTCCTTGCGACCGCGTTCGATGGCCTCCGCGGTGCCCAGCCAGAACAGGTCGTCGGTGCCGCCGCGCAGGAGATCGGCGGCGCCCGATCCGTCGTCGACGATCGGCAGCCCGCGCACCACGGCGACCGGGACACCCCCGAGTTTGCCCTTGACCAGGTCCGCGGCGGCGGCCAGCTCGTCCGCCACGGCCACCTGGGTGACGAAAAGCTCGTTGCCCTGGCCGTCGACCGCGCCCGCGTAGTCGTGCAGCACCCGCAAGCCCGCGGCGCCGATGGCCGCGTCGGTCTGCCCGTTGCGCCAGGCTCGGCCCATCGTGTCGGTGACGAGCACCGCGACCGTCACGCCCAGCCGTTCGGCGAGCGCGGCGCGCAGCGCCTTGGCGCTGGCGTCCGGGTCGGTGGGCAGCAGCACGAGCTCGCCCTTCTCCACGTTCGAGCCGTCGACACCGGAGGCCGCCTGCACGATGCCCAGCTTGTTCTCGGTGATCAGAGTGCGGCCCTTGCGGGCGAGCACCCGCACCGCCTCCTGGTCGACGAGCCTGCGCCGGGCCGCGTCGCGCTCCTCGGGGTCCAGCGGCGCTTCCACGATGCGTCCCTCGACCTTGGCGACGATCTTGCTCGTGACCACCAGCACGTCACCGTGGGCCAGCCAGGGCGCGCAGCGGGCGATGTGCTCGGCGAGGTCGTCGCCGGGCCGGAATTCGGGCAGCCCGGTGACGGGCAGGATGCGCAGCTCTCCGGCCGCGTGGTCGGTCGGTGTGCTCACAGGGCGACTCCAGCGAGATCCAGCGCCTGACGCACCATTTCGGCGGTGGTCGGCGGGTCGGTCATCAACAACGGCACGCTACGCACCTCGACCCCTGGCACCTCGGCGGTGTCGGTGCTGTGGATCAGCCAGCCGTCCAGGATGCCGGTGGCGGAGCGTGCGCCGTAGTGCCTGCCGATCGCCTCGGCCGTCGTCTCCACGCCGATGACCGACAGGCACTCGTCGGCCATACCGCGCAGCGGCTTGCCGTCGATCACGCCGGACACGCCGATCACCTTCGCCGGGGTGGTGCGCAGCGCGCCCCGGATGCCGGGCACGGCGAGGATGGCGCCGATGCTCACGACGGGGTTCGACGGCGCGAGGAGGACCACGTCGGCGGATTCTATGATATTGATCACATTTGGGGCAGGTTTGGCTTCATCGGCGCCAATTGTGGCGAATCCATGGGTGTCGATGTTCGCGCGGTAGCGAACCCACCACTCTTGAAAATGGATCGCGCGCCGTTCGCCAGGCTTGTCCGGATCCGACACCACGACATGCGTTTCACAGCGATCGTCGGTTGCCGGGATCAGTTTCACGCCCGGCTGCCACCGGTTGCACAGCGCCTCGGTGACCGTGGAGAGCCGGTATCCGGCGCGTAACATTTCGGTGCGGATCAGATGCGTGGCGATATCGCGGTCCCCCAAGCCGAACCAGTCCGGCTGGGCATGATATTTCGCGAGCTCCTCCTTGGCGTGCCAGGTCTCGCCGACCCGGCCCCAGCCGCGCTCGGTATCGATACCGCCGCCGAGGGTATACATGCAGGTGTCGAGGTCGGGGCAGATCTTGAGCCCATGCATCCAGACGTCGTCGCCGACGTTCACGATCGCGGAGACGTCCGCCTCGGGCAGCAGCTCCCTGACGCCCTGAAGGAAACGCGCGCCACCGACACCGCCGACCAGCACGGCGATCCGGGGTCCGTTCGCGAGCGTGGCGTCCGCTTGTTGTCCAGTCACATCCGCACAGCCTATGCGCTGACGCGAAGGCTCCCGTTCGCGGCAAATTTGCTATATATTTGCTATCGCAGATCACAAGAGTGACTCGGAATGCGGCTGCGGATAGTAACGGAATAGCGACGGCGGCTTGACCATCGCAGCGTCCGGCGTGTCTAATCACAGACATGTCATTCCGGGTTCGCGCGAGAGATCAACGCGCGAACGGCATTTCGAACAAGTGTTCGCATCGGTGTGACAAGCTCGGGGACGTCCGCGGGACAACGTCGCGGGGTATGGCCGTCGGTATGCGTGTTGGTCCGACGGAAAGAATCATTCTGCGCTAACACACAGTGAGGAGGCGGAGCGATGGCCAACGAGATGGTCTCGCCGACCGATTCCACAGCAGGCGCAGCACGTGGCGTCTGCGCAGATAACGGCGGCTGGAAGGACCAAGAGGGGGGTGACGGAGTCACGGCGCCCCGGCTCAGCCTGGTCGTGACCGGCTTCGACGAGATGTTCGAATCCATCGAAGAGCAGTGGCAGGAGCGCGCCCTGTGCGCGCAGACCGATCCGGAGGCGTTCTTCCCCGAGAAGGGCGGCTCGACCCGCGAGGCCAAGCGGATCTGCATGGGTTGCGAGGTACGCGACGAGTGCCTGGAGTACGCGCTCGCGCACGATGAGCGCTTCGGCATCTGGGGCGGCCTCTCCGAGCGGGAGCGCCGCCGCCTCAAGCGCGGCATCGGCTGACAGACATCCGCGATGCCCGGAGCCGCCCGTCCACCGTGGCGCTCCGGGCACGCGCGACACGACCGGACAGTTCCCGACCGCCTCGATGCGGACGACCGGAGCCGACTGGCCTAGATTTTCTCTCATGGCACGTTCCCGTAAGCGTCGACCGCCGACCGCGCGGTCGGTGATCCGCCGCGGCCGCGGAGTGCGCGGGCCGATGCTGCCACCCACCGTGCCCGCTTGGCGGACCCGAGGCCAGAAGTTCGACCGGCTGGTGCTGGAGGCGTTCGCCCCCTTGGACTCCCGCTGGCACGACCGGCTCACCAAGCTCGACATCGCGGTCGACGACGTTCCGAAAATCCGTCCGCTGCATCCCGATTCGGTCACCTGGCCGGACGAGGTCGTGGCCGACGGCCCGGTTCCCCTCTCCCGGCTCATCCCGGCGGGCGTCGACCGGCACGGGGCGGCGACCAGGGCGCGGGTGGTGCTGTTCCGCAAGCCGCTCGAGCTGCGCGCCAGCGACCCCGACGACCTGGTGGATCTGTTGCGTGAAGTCCTGGTCCAGCAGGTCGCGACCTACCTCGGCGTCGATCCGGACGTGATCGACCCGGAAGCGGAGTGAATCGCACCCATCCGGGTGGCGGCGGCTCCCGAATGCCGTTGCGGGGCAGGCGCGGGCGTGTAGGCCGGTCACCGGCTGGGTACTCCGTGAACCCACGCCACGACGCACCACCGATGTCACGCACCGGCGACACCGTCGCCCGCGCGTACGGCGAAGTCGTCCAGATCACCGCGGGGCCCGTCACGGCCCTGTGGGACGTCGTGCTGCCCTCGTTCCGCGACGTACGGACCGAGATTCTTCAAGCGTGTCTGTCCCCATCGACGCGCCAGGGGGGTTACTCTCATCGGCGTGATTCCCATGCGTCGTTGCTGCCGACCAGGCTGCAAGAATCCGGCCGTCGCGACGCTCACCTATGTGTACTCGGACTCGACGGCGGTGGTCGGACCACTCGCGACGGTCGCCGAACCGCACTCCTGGGATCTCTGCGAAACGCACGGCTCACGCATCACCGCTCCGAAGGGTTGGGAACTGGTTCGCCACGAAGGCGGATTCTCCTCCAGCACACCGGACGACGACGACCTGACCGCGCTGGCGGAGGCGGTGCGGGAGGCGGGGTTGCGCCGCCGCCCACCGGAGCGCGAACAGCGTGGCTATCGCGACTACGCTCCCCCGCCGCCGCGCACCACACGAACGGGTCGCCGCGGCCATCTGCGCGTGCTGCCCGACCCGCCGTCCTGATCGGACGAGGACGGTGTCGGACCGGTCCGGCGCAACCACTAGGGTATTGGGCATGACAGTCGCCCGCTCTGCCGAATTCGTGAACGCGGTGATCAAGGCCTACGACGTTCGCGGTGTGGTCGGTGATCAGATCGACGCGGAATTCGTCAGGGACGTCGGCGCCTCCTTCGCACGGCTGATGCGCGCCGAGGGCGCGAACCGGATCGTCATCGGTCACGACATGCGGGATTCCTCCCCCGAGCTGTCGGCCGCCTTCGCCGACGGCGTGCTCGGCCAGGGCCTCGACGTGGTGCACATCGGTCTCGCCTCGACCGACCAGCTGTACTTCGCCTCCGGCCGCCTGGACTGCCCGGGCGCCATGTTCACCGCCAGCCACAACCCGGCCCGCTACAACGGCATCAAGCTGTGCCGCGCCAAGGCCCTTCCGGTCGGGCAGGACACCGGCCTGGCCGCCATCAAGAACGAACTCGTCGACGGCGTGCCCGCGTACCCGGGCGAGCGCGGCAGCGCGACCGAATCGAACCTGCTCACCGAGTACGCCGACTTCCTGCGCGGCCTGGTGGATCTGGGCGATATCCGCCGGCTCACCATCGCGGTGGACGCGGGCAACGGCATGGGCGGGTACACGGTGCCCGCGGTGCTGGGCACGCTGCCCCAGGTGACGATCGTGCCGCTGTACTTCGAGCTGGACGGCACCTTCCCGAACCACGAGGCCAACCCGCTGGACCCGGCGAACCTGGTGGACCTGCAGAAGCTGGTCCGCGAGTCCGGCGCGGACATCGGCCTCGCCTTCGACGGCGACGCCGACCGTTGCTTCGTGGTGGACGAGAACGGCGACCCGGTGGCGCCGTCGGCGATCACCGCTCTGGTCGCCGAGCGCGAACTGGCCAAGGAGCCCGGCGCGGTGATCATCCACAACCTGATCACCTCCCGCGCGGTACCGGAGCTGGTGCACGAACTGGGCGGAACGCCGGTACGCACCCGGGTCGGCCATTCCTTCATCAAGCAGGAGATGGCCGCCACCGGAGCGGTGTTCGGCGGCGAACACTCCGCGCACTACTACTTCCGCGACTTCTGGGGCGCCGACTCCGGGATGCTCGCGGCGTTGCACGTGCTGGCCGCGCTGGGCGAGAAGGACCGGCCGGTGTCGGAACTGATGGCGTCCTACGCCACCTACGCGGCCTCCGGCGAGATCAACTCCACCGTCGCCGACGCCGAGGAGCGGACGCTGGCCGTGGTGGACGCCTTCGCCGACCGGGCGCACTCGGTGGACCGGCTGGACGGGGTGACCGTGCAATTGGCCGACAACGCCTGGTTCAACCTGCGCGCGTCGAACACCGAGCCGTTGCTCCGGCTGAACGTCGAGGCCCGATCGGCGGAGGAAGTAGACGCACTCGTGACCGAGATCCTGAGCATCGTGCGGTCCTGACTGGAATAGTGGAATCACAGGCCTTGGATTCGCCCGACTCGGTCTCGGTGTGGCAGCTGGACCGGGTGGGCGCGGGGGCGGAAAAGACACAGCGCGATGAGGGGAGGTGGAACGCCCGATGATCGCTGGAACACCGGTGCTCGACCTCGACGATGCCGCTTCACTCGAAGCCGCCGACGCAGGCGGCGCCCTTCGCTCGGCCGCCTCTGGCGGCGCCCAGGTGCGTGCCACCGCGGCGGCCGTCGGTGAGGACGCGCTGGCCCGGCTGGCCGATCTGCGACCGCGCAGCGTGGTGCTGGTCTCCGGTTCCGGACGCGCCGCACGTGCCGCCGGACTGCTCGTGGCCGCGCTCGGCGATCGCGCGGGCCTACCCGTCGTGCCCGCCGCCGCCCTGCCGCCGTGGGTGGGGCCGCTGGACGTCGTCCTGGTCTCCGGTGACGACGCGGGTGATCCGCGCCTGATCGACGCCGTCGACCGGGCGCTGCGTCGCGGCGCCGAGGTGGTCGTCGCCGCGCCGCACGAGGGGCCGCTGCGCGCCGCCGCGGCCGGACGCGCCGCCGTCCTGGAACCGAGGGTCCAGGTTCTCGGGTACAACCGCCTGTTGCGCTTCCTGGCCGCCGGAATCGCGGTCCTGCGCGCGGTCGACCCCCAGCGCACCGGCGCCGCAGTCCCGGAACTCGCCGACCTGGCCGACGTGCTGGACGCGGAGGCGCTACGCGACGGCCCGCACAACGAGGTCTTCCACAACCCCGCCAAGACGCTGGCCGCCCGGATGCAGCAGCGGGGCATCGTGCTCGCGGGCGACTCGCCCGCCGCCGCCGAACTCGCCGAGCACGGCGCCGAAGTGCTGTTGCAATCCGCGGGCAAGGTCGCCACCGCGGTGGATCTGGCCGAGGCCGTGGCCGCGCGGACCCGGATGGCCGAAGCGGCAGGCGAATCCGCGCCCGACTTCGACCCGATGTTCCACGACGAGGAGTTGGACGGGCCCGCGCCGGTTGAGCGCGTCCGGGTGTTCGTGCTCAGCGCCGATCGCGATCGGGCGGCGGCACGCCGTCGCATCGCGGTGTTCGGTGGCGAGGGCGGGAACCTGGTGGACGCCGATCTGGTGAACGCCGACGTCGACCTGCTGCACACCGAGATGACCGACCCCGCCGCGCCCGCGCAGACCCATGCCGAGGAGTCCGCGCAGGCGAACGGCACCGAACTCGAACAGCTCGCGGTGCTCGCGCTGCGACTGGAGATGGCCGCCGCCTACCTGCGGCTGCTCGGCTCGCGGACGGCTCCGGCCGACAGCCAGGGGCAGTACGGGGGAAGCTACTAGTGCACGAACTCGTTGGTGCGCTGCGCTCGTATGCCTGGGGCTCGCGCACCGCGCTCGCTCAGCTGTGCGGCAGGCCGGTGCCGTCGGCGCATCCGGAGGCCGAACTGTGGTTCGGCGCCCACCCGGCCGATCCGGCGCACGTGAAAACCGGTGACCGCACCACGTCGCTGCTGGAACTGATCGCCGCCGACCCGAGCCGGGAACTGGGCTCGGCCGCAGAACGATTCGGCGAGAAGCTGCCGTTCCTGCTCAAGATCCTGGCCGCAGAGGAGCCGCTGTCGCTGCAGGCGCACCCGAGCACGGAGCAGGCGCGGGCCGGCTTCGCGCGGGAGAACCAGGCGAAGGTGCCGCTGGACTCCCCACTGCGCAACTACCGCGACGAGAACCACAAGCCCGAGCTGGTAGTCGCGCTGGACCGGTTCGAGGCGCTGGCCGGTTTCCGCGATCCGCACCGCACCGTCGCACTGCTGCGCGCACTGGCGGTGGACGGATTGCGCCCCTACTGCGAACTGCTTGCCGCGCAACCGGACAAGGCGGGCCTGCGCACGCTGTTCACCACCTGGATCACGCTGCCGCACCACGTGCTGACCACGCTGCTGCCCGAGGTGCTCGACGGCTGCGTGCGGTATCTGTCGGGCAAAGGCGCCCGTGAGTTCACGGCCGAGGCGCGCACGACCCTCGAATTGGCCGAGGCCTATCCGGGCGACGCGGGCGTGCTGGCGGTGCTGCTGCTGAACCGGGTGACCCTGGAGCCGGGCCAAGGATTGTTCCTCGCGGCCGGCAATCTGCACGCCTACCTGCGCGGGGTGGGCGTGGAGATCATGGCCAACTCCGACAACGTGCTGCGCGGCGGGCTCACCCCCAAGCACGTCGACGTGCCGGAACTGTTGCGGGTGCTGGATTTCGAGCCGATCGACTTGCCTGCCGTGTTACCCGAGCCCGCCGGTGACGGGTCGGTGCGCTATCGCACGCCCGCACCGGAGTTCGCGCTGCGCCGCTTCGACCTGGTCGCGGGCTCCGCCCGGGTGCCGCTGACCGCGGCGGGACCGGGCATCGTGCTGTGCACCGCGGGGACGGTGCGGCTGTTCCGCAACGACTCGTCGCTGGAGCTCACCCGGGGTGGCGCGGCGTGGATCTCCGCCGTGGACACCGATATTCGCGCCCAAGCGGTGGACGGCGACGTCCAGCTGTTCTGCGCGTCCGTCGGCGCGACCGGCTGACCGATCCGGAACGCCGGATTCCAGGTGTCCTAGTCTGTTCGCGGGTATCTCGAAAACAGAGAGGACATGCTTCCATGTCGGCTGGCGGTGGCAAGAAGGCGATCATCGCGGCGTTGTCCGCGAACGCGGGGATCGCGGCGGCGAAGTTCGTCGGTGCGGCGATCACGGGCTCGGGATCGATGCTCGCCGAGGCCGTGCACTCCGTGGCCGACACGGGCAACCAGGCACTGCTGCTGCTCGGCCAGCAGCGCGCCGCGAAGGAAGCCGACGAGCTGCACCCCTTCGGCTACGCGCGCAACCGCTACTTCTATTCGTTCATCGTGGCGCTGGTGCTGTTCACCCTCGGGTCCGGCTACGCCATCTACGAGGGCATCCACAAGATCCAGCATCCGGAGGAGCTGAGTTCGCCGATCGTGGCGGTGATCATCCTGGTGATCGCGATCGCGTTGGAGTCATACAGCTTCACCACCGCGGTGCGCGAGTCCGCACCACTCAAGGGCGACGCGAGCTGGTGGCGGTTCATCCGCAATTCACGCAGCCCCGAGCTGCCGGTGGTGCTGCTGGAGGACACCGGCGCGCTGATCGGCCTGGTTTTCGCGTTCGCGGGCGTCGGCCTGACCATGCTCACCGACGACCCGGTCTGGGACGGCGTCGGCACGCTGGCCATCGGCGGGCTGCTCGGCGTCATCGCGGTCGTGTTGATCGTGGAGATGCAGAGCCTGCTGATCGGCGAGGGCGCCACGCCGCAGGAGAACCGGCTGATCCGCGCGAACCTGGTCGACCGGACCCGCATCGACCGGGTGATCCACCTCAAGACGCAGTACCTCGGCCCGGAGGAACTGCTCGTGGCCGCGAAGGTCGGCGTCGTTCCCGGACTCGACATCGCGGCGATCGCCGGTGCCATCGATGAGGCCGAGTCCCGCGTCCGCGCGGCGGTACCCGCGGCGCGCGTCATCTACCTCGAACCCGATCTCTACCGCACCGAGCCCGCCACGAGTTAGCGACTCGGCGACCGGGGCAGTCCTCAGCGATGCTGGAAAGCCGGGGTGCGTAAGAGGTCGAGCGGATCGGTGCGGATGTCGAAGCGGTCGCGCAGGGCGTGGCGCGCGGCGTGCAGCCCGCACATACCGTGTACCCCGGGGCCCGGGGGCGTCGCGGACGAGCAGAGATAGACACCGGGAATCGGTGTGGCGTATGGGTTCCAGCGCGGAGCCGGGCGGAAGGCGAACTGGCGCAGGGTCATCGCGCCCGCCGAGATGTCGCCGCCGATGTAGTTGGCGTTGTGCGAGGGCATTTCGGTGGCGGTGATCACGTTCTTGGCGACGATCAGATCGCGGAAACCCGGCGCGAACCGCTCGACCTGGCCGATCACTTCCTCGCTGACATCGCGGGTGGAGCCGTTGGGCACGTGTGCGTAGGTGTAGAACGTGTGGCCGCCCTCGGGCGCGCGAGTGGGATCGACCACGCCCGGCTGGATGGACAGCACGTAGGGCCGGTCGGCGTGTCGTCCCATGGCCACGGCGTGCTCGGCGGCCATGGCCTCGGCGCGGGTGCCGATCACGTGCACCGTCCCGGCCAGCGCGCAGCCCTCGGCTCGCCACGGCACCGGCCCGGAAAGGGCGAAGTCGATTTTGCACGCCGCGCCGCCGTACCGGAAACGACGCAGGCGCTTCGCGTACCGCGCGGGCAACCGATGCCCGGCGATACGCAGCAGTTCGGCCGGGGCGAGATCGAGCAGAACGGCGCGGGCGCCGGCGAACTCGTCGATCGAGTCGACCCGGTGGCCGGTGTGCACCCGTCCGCCGAGACGTTCGAGTTCGGCGATGAGGGCGTCGGGAATCGCCTGACTGCCGCCGCGCGGAATCACCCAGCCTTCGACGTGGGCCAGCGTGCCGAGCAACAGCGCCGCGCCCGCGGCGGTGACGGCGCGCGGGGGAATGATCGCGTGGGTGGCGATGCCGGTCAACAGGGCGGGCGCGACCTGGTCGCGAAACCTGATGTCCCACAGCGGCGAGCCCTGCTCCAGGGTGCGCAGGCCGAAACGGATCGAGGTCGCGAGGCCGGATGGGATGCGGCGCAGATCCGACATCGCGATGTCGACCACGTCCGGCCAGTGCCGCACCAGCGGAGCGAACAGTTTGCGCCACGCCGGGCCGTCGGCACCGAGGTCGTCGACGGTCCGATCCAGATCTCGCCAGGCCAGTCCGGCCACACCGCCGTCGAGCGGATGCGCGTAGGAGACCTCCGGTGCGAGCAACTCGACACCGTGCGCGGTCAGGTCGAACGCGCGGAACAGCGGCGCGGCCGCCGCCATCGGATGCGCGCCCGCACACAGATCGTGCCGGTAGCCGGGCAAAGTGAGTTCCGCCGTACGGGACCCACCTCCGGCCGTCGCCTCGGCCTCGTACACCTCCACGGCGAGCCCCGCCCGAGCCAGGATCACCGCGGCGGCGAGGCCGTTCGGTCCGGAGCCGACCACCACCACATCAGCCATACCCCCACGCTACCGGCGACGGGCATGCCGACACGGACGTCAGGCCCGCGCCGCGCCCACGGCGGCGAGCCGTTCCGCCACCAGCCAGACCAGGCGTCGATCGCGCAGTTCCGGCCGCAGCCGTCCACCCCCGCCCAGCGTGGCCAGGCCGTGCAGTGAGCTCCAGGCGACCTCCGTGCGGGCGCCGAGGTCGGGCGCATCGACGAAGGGCCGGAACATGGCTTCCAGCTCGCCGAAGGCCGCCCGCAGCGGCAGCTGCGCCTCTAAGCCGAAGGTGAGGGCTGTGTTCATCAGGAACATCGCGTCGTAGAGCGACGGATTCGCCACCGCGAAGTCCAAGTAGGCCCGCGCGACCCGCAGCGGCGAGTCCGCGGCGGCATGACGGGCCGGTGCGATGATTTTCCGGCAGCTGCCCCGTCTGCACCATCGAACGCACGACGAGCAAGGAGATCGACCATGGCGACCAAGCCGCACGGCCCCGCGTCCTACTTCCCCTCCATCGAGGCCAAGTACGGCCGCACCATCGAAGAGTGGAAGGCCGCCATGCGCGAGACCGGTTTGGCCGCACACAAGGAACTCGTCGAGTGGCTGAAGACCGAGCACGGTTTCGGGCACGGCCACGCCAACGCCCTCACCCAGCACCATCTGCACCCGGAGAAGTGGGAGGCCTGATCCCGGACGCCACGAAGGGCCCGCAGATCCTGCGGACCCTTCGTCGTGCGCGCGCTATGCCTGGACCAGATCCTTGGCCTCGGATTCCTGCGCCTGCGCGGGCGTCCCGTGGTCGTCGTCGACCATGGTCCGCTCGTCGAACGGCAACTTGCGATCGAGCACTTCGCGCACCCGATCCACGTCGACGGTCTTGGTCCAGGTGCCGATCAGCACCGTGGCGACCGCGTTGCCGGAGAAGTTGGTCAGCGCCCGCGCCTCGGACATGAAGCGGTCGATGCCGACGATCAAGCCGACACCGTCGAGCAACTCGGGCCGATGACTCTGCAATCCGCCCGCCAGCGTGGCCAGTCCCGCGCCGGTGACGCCCGCCGCGCCCTTGGACGCGATGATCATGAAGACCAGCAGCCCGAGTTGCTCGCCGATGGACAGCGGCTTGCCCATCGCCTCGGCGATGAACAGCGATGCCATGGTCAGGTAGATGGCGGTGCCGTCCAGGTTGAACGAATAGCCGGTGGGCACAACGACGCCCACGGTAGTGCGCTCGACGCCCATGTGGTCCATCTTCGCGATCAGCCGTGGCAGCGCCGATTCCGACGACGAGGTCGCGACGATCAGCAGGTACTCCCGCGCGAGGTAGCGGACCAGCTTGAAGATCGACACCCGCGACACGCTCCACAGCAGCAGACCGAGCACGCCGAAGACGAAGACCACGCAGGTGAGGTAGAACGCGAGCATCAGCGTGCCCAGCTTCGCCACGGCGTCCAAGCCGGTCTTGCCGACCACGTTGGCGATCGCGCCGAACGCGCCGATCGGCGCCAGCCACAGGATCATCACCAGGATGCGGAACACGAGTTTCTGCAGCAGCGCCACGCCGCGCAGGATCGGCTCGCCCGTCGTGCCCATGGCCTGCACCGCGAATCCGACCAGCAGCGCGACGAACAGCGCCTGCAGCACGTTGCCGGTGGTGAGCGAGGACAGCAGCGTGGACGGCACGATGTTCTGGACGAATTCCCAGGTACCACCCGCGCTGTGCGCGGTATCGGCGAGGTTGTGACCGGCTTTGGCCGAAGTGGCGATGTTCAGTCCCGCGCCGGGTTGCAGCAGGTTGCCGACGACCAGACCGATGCCGAGCGCGATGGTCGACATGACCAGGAAGTAGCCGATGGCCAGTCCGCCGACCTTGCCGACGGTGGCCGCCGCGCGCACCGAGCCGATCCCGAGGACGATGGTGCAGAAGATGACGGGAGCGATCATCATCTTGATGAGATTGACGAAAATGGTTCCCAGCGGGGCGAACGACTGCGCGGCGCCCGGCGCCAGCCAGCCGACGAGGACGCCCGCGACCACCGCCACGATGACGGACAGATAGAGCCAATGGGTGCGGTCGCGCCGCGTTCGAGTCGTGTCGCTCATAGCGAGGATTTCCCTTCGAAAGGTACCGACGCGAAGTGGCTCACGCCTTCCAGGCAGAATGATGGTCGGCCGGGTGATCCCGGTCACTGTTTGGTGCATTACGTTCAGCGGAGGCAGAGCTTGTGAGACGCGGTCGGCTCTCCCTCGCCGGGCAGGCGTTCGTCTTCCAGTTGGTCGTGTTGGCGGTGATGATCGGGATCGGCGTGGTGCTCGCGGTCCTGGACGCCAGGCACGACAGCGACGTCACCACCACCAGGGAGGTCACCGA
The DNA here is from genome assembly GCF_047200615.1 of Nocardia sichangensis. Classification (NCBI taxonomy): domain Bacteria; kingdom Bacillati; phylum Actinomycetota; class Actinomycetes; order Mycobacteriales; family Nocardiaceae; genus Nocardia; species Nocardia sichangensis. Next base: position 135,144 of record NZ_JBJZOK010000015.1, on the reverse strand, counting down.
CGTCGCGGTGAGCGTGGCCGATGCGCCCTCGACCATCGACGCGCTGCACAGCGCGGATCCGACGGCGTTGTTGCAGCCGGTGACGGAGGAGATCCGGCGCGAGACCGGCATGGATTTCATCGTGGTCATGGCGCTGGATCGGACCCGCTACACGCACACCAACCCCGCGATGATCGGACTGCCGTTCAGCGGCACCATCGATCGCGCGCTGGCGGGCGAGACGTTCACCGAGACCTTCACCGGCACGCTCGGCCCCTCCATCCGGGCGGTGACTCCGGTCCACGACCACGGGCGGATCGTCGCTCTGGTCTCCGCGGGCGTGACCCGCGCGAAGATCGGCGACCAGGTCGCCACTCAGTTCCCGCTGATCCTCGGCGTCGCCGCGGCCGGGCTGGCGCTGGCCGCGGGCGGATCGTTCCTGCTGAGCCGCAGGCTGCGCAGGCAGACCCACGGCCTGGCGCCGGACGAGTTGCGCGCGATGTACGAGCACCACGACGCCGTCCTGCATTCGGTGCACGAGGGCCTGGTGGTGTTCGGCGCGTCCGGCGAGGATGCCGAGGTGGTCAACGACGAGGCGCGCCGCCTGCTCGACCTGCCCGCGGGTGACGTGCGGCGCAGCGACCTCCCGCTGTCGCTGCAACGGATGAGCTGGGGCACCGTCCGCGACGAGATGCACGTGACCACCGACCGGATCCTGCTGGTCAACCAGGACACCGTGGAGTGGGAAGGCCGGGCGATCGGCACGGTGATGACCATCCGCGACCACACCGAGTTGCAGGCGGTGATGGGCGAACTCGATTCCGTGCGCAGCTTCGCGGCGTCGTTGCAGGCGCAGGCGCACGAGTCGGCCAACCGGTTGCACACTGTGGTCACCATGGTCGAACTGGGCCGCCACCGCGAGGCCGTCGAGTTCGCCACGGCTGAACTGGAGCTGTCCCAGTCGCTGATCGATCGGTTGTTCGCCGCGGTGGGCGCGCCTGCCCTGGCCGCTCTGCTGCTCGGCAAGGTGAACCAGGCCGCCGAGCGCGGCATCGAGCTGACGATCACCGACGACACCGCGCTCGACTCGGTGGACCCGCTGTCCCCGCACGAAACCGTCACGCTGGTGGGCAATCTCGTCGACAACGCGATCGATGCGGCGGCGGACAGCACCTCCGGCTGGGTGGAGGTCACGCTGCGCCACCAATGGGCGGACGCCCCGGACGAGTCCACGCTCTACATCCGGGTCGCCGACAGCGGCCCCGGCATGTCGGCGGAGACGTTCGCCCGCGCGTCCCAGCGCGGTTATTCGACCAAAGCCGACCACCACGGGCTCGGTCTCGCGCTGGTCCACCGGCTGGTGGCCCGTCACGGGGGAAGCATCCATACCGAACGGGATCCCGAAAGCGCGGTCACCGTGACGATCCCACGAAAGGAGGCACGATGATCCGCGTGCTGATCGTCGAGGACGAGCCGCTGATCGCCGAGGCACACCGCGCCTACGTGGAGCGCATCGCCGGATTCACACCCGTCGGCATCGCCCACACCGGACGCGAGGCGATGCGCGCGGCGGCCGACGCCGCGGCCGAGGGCACGCCGATCGATTTGGTGTTGATGGACATCGGTCTTCCGGACGCCAGCGGCCTCGACGTCGCCGCCGCACTGACCGGCCTGGCGCCGCGCCCGGACGTCATCGCCATCACGTCCGCGCGGGACCTGGCCATGGTGCGCACCGCGGTGTCGCACGGCGTCGTGCTGTATCTGCTGAAGCCGTTCACCTTCGCCGCATTTCGCGACAAACTGGACCGCTATCGCGAGTTCCGCACCGCGCTCCCTGCCGGGGAGAGCGCCATCTCCCAGCACGACATCGACCGGGCGTTGAGCGCCCTGCGCACCACCGACCAGCGCGCGACGACTCCCAAGGGCGTCGCGCCGCAGACCCTCGACGAGATCTCCCGCACCGTGCGCGCGGCCGAGGCCGAGGGTGTGACGGCCGCGGACACCGCGACCTCGATCGGCGTCTCGCGCATCACCGCATGGCGTTATCTGGAGAAGCTGGCCGACGACGGGTTGGTCGTCCGCCGCTCCGACTACGGCCGGGCCGGGCGCCCGAAGACCCGCTACGTCTGGAAGACCACGGGCTGATCAGACCGGCTCCGGGGCCTGCGCGCGCTGGCCGAGGTGCACCGGCATGCGCTCGTACCCGTGCAGGGTGAACAGCGCGCGCCGCCGCAGCGGACCGTCCAGCCGCAGGTCGGGGAACCGCTCGAACAGGGCTTGCAGGGCGTAGACGCCTTCCATCCTGGCCAAACTCGCGCCCAGGCAGACGTGCACGCCGCTGCTGAACGACAGGTGGTCCTTGGCGTTGTCGCGCCCGACGTCGAAACGCCCGGGATCGGCGAAGACCGCGGGATCGCGGTTGGCGCCCGCCAGCGACAGCACCACTGTGTTGCCCTCGCGCACCCGGACGCCGTCGATCTCGACATCGGTCAGCGCGGTCCGCGCGGTGGTCTGCACCGGGGAGTCGAAACGCAGGATCTCCTCGACGGCGTTCGGCCACAGCTCCGGCTCCTCGCGCAGCCGCTCCAGCTGATCCGGATGGGCCAGCAACTGCGCGACACCGTTGCCGATCAGGTTGACCGTCGTCTCGAAACCGGCGCCCATGAGCAGGCTCGCGGTGGCCTTGAGCGCGTAGGAGTCCAGTTCGCCCGCGGCGACCAGGCTGCTGAGGATGTCCTCGCCCGGCGCGCGACGCAACCGTTCGATGTGCTGGTCGAGGTAGTCGTTCATCACCTCCATGGCACGCATCGCTTTCCGGTGCGCGTGCCAGGGGATGCCGACGTCCAGCAGAGGCGTCATCTGATCGCCCCAGTCCAGGAACAGCGCCTTGTCCTCGTCCGGGAAACCGAGCATCTCCGAGATGATCGCGATCGGCACCTGGGCGGCGAACGAGCGGATCAGGTCCGCCGAACCGTGCGCGGGCAGATCGTCCAGCAGTTCCTCGGTGACCGTCTCGACGCGGTCGCGCAGCCTGCGGATCGCGCGCGGGGTGAAGGCCGAGGCCACCGGTTTGCGCATGGCTGTGTGCTCCGGCGGATCGATGACCAGCATCGACGGCGGCTCCACCGGATTCGGCGGCAAGGGGAAGCGTTCGGCGAGCTTCTGCAGCGGCTTGGGAATGTTGAAGCTCTCCGTGGTGCGCACCCCGAAGCGGCTGTCGCGCAGGATGGAGCGGCACAGCTCGTGGTCGAAGGTCGCCCACGCGATCGAGGTGCGCATCAGCCTCGTCTCGCCGCGCAGACGTTCGATCAGCGGATAGGGGTCGTCGAAACCGGCCGGTCCGCCCATCAGTTCGGCGAACGGGTCACCGCGACGCGCCTGCAGGCGCAGAACGAGACGAGGCGCGCCCTGCACGGACAACCAGCGGAACCAATAATGTGGCTTCATAAGTCCAACCCCGTCGTCGTCGCCGATGAGTCCACCGTACGGAACCCGGCCCGCTTGTGGAACGTCCTCAGGTCGGATTCGGCGCTTATACCGTGGTAGGAGCCGCTCAGCCGCGCTGCGCGGTCACCCGCTCCGAGGCGACGCGCCGCTCGCGCAGCGCCGGATCCGGGTTGACCACCTGCACCAGCGAAGCGCCCGCGGCCAGCACCGCGAGATATCCGTCGATCAGTTCGGCCGGGGTGTCCCACGGCGTGCTCGACAGCACTCGGTCGCCTTCGGCGAAGCCCTGGCGCATCGCCGATTTCCGCGCCTCGGCGAGCACCTCGGCGACCGGCATGCCGTCGAGCGCGACGCCGGCGCCGCGGGGTAGGAACTGGTCGCCGTGCACGCGCACCGAGGTGGCGAAGTCGGTGACGCCCACCGGCAGGTCGCGCACCGGCGAGCCCATGGCGTCCAGCGACAGGGCCGCGACCTCGCCCGCTCCGTCGGCGTCGTCCAGGCGGTCCGGAGTGACCAGGGCCAGATCAGCGTCCCGGTCCGGACGCAACACCACCTCGGTGCCCGCCCACCAGCAGCCCAGCAGCACCGCGGCGGTCTGCCAGTGCGCCGGGAGCAGGACGGCGACCCGCGCGCCCGGGCTCAGGCCGAACTCGTCGCGAATCAGGTTGGCGGTCTTGGCCGCCCAATTCGCCAGCGTCGCGCCGGACAGCTCGATGCGGGCGCCGGTGGCGTCGTCGTAGTAGGTGACGCGCGGGCCCGCGGGTTCGCGGGCGAGGATGGGATCGAGCACCGCTTCGGTGAGAGTGTGTGCCTGGTCGATGTCACGCATGGTTCAGTTCACGCATTTCGGTCCGTTCTGGCCTGCGTCGATCGGTGGAGCGGGCGGGACTGGTGTGGCCGCGGTCGACGTTCCGGACAGGTCGAACATCCGGCTCGCCGACGAGCCCGGACCAGAATAGTCGCTCGCCAGCACGACACTCACCGAATCCGGGGACAGAGCCGGATCGGCGAGCACCGTCAGCCCGCCGAGCGCCTTGGCGACCGCCTGCGCCTTCGGACTGGAGGTGTCCGCCGCGAGCACGCGGCTGCCGGTGACGTGGCCGCCGCTGTAGTTGGACACCGTGCCTTGACGGAAGCCCTTGGCGCTCAAGGCCTGCGCGACCTCGGCCGCGAGTCCGCCGATGCCGCCCGCGTTGTAGACGCTGACCGTCACGGTCGCCGGATCCAACCCCGGCTCGGCGTTGCGCGGGGCCGGGTCGCCGCCGACCAGCGAGGCGACGTAGGACTTGACCGCCTTGGGCTCGACCTTGACCACGGATTCACCGTTGCCGGTCTCGCCGTTGAGGTCGGCGACCGGAATGGTCTCGAATTTCACCTGCCCGCCGGACAGATCCTTCAACCGCTGCAGGAACGCCAGCACGTCCCAGTCCTCGTCGAGCACGATCGTCCGGCCCACCGCGTCGCTGAGTTGCTGGAGCTTGGCCGGGTTGCCGAGCATCTTCGCGCTGAGCAATTGCTGCACCAGCTGTGCCATGAACACCTGCTGGCGCACGATGCGGTCGATGTCGCCGCGCGGCAGATCGTGGCGTTGGCGCACGAAACTCAACGCTCGCGGCCCGTCCAGGCGCTGGCGTCCGGCGGGGAACTTGGCGCCGGACATCCACTCGTCGACCGGGTTCCGCAGACATACCTCGACGCCGCCGACGGCATCGGTGAGCAGCGCGAAGCCGAGCAGGCTCACCTCGGCGTAGTGATCGACGGTGATACCGGTGAGCCCGGCCACCGTCTTGATCAGCGCCTGCCTGCCCGCCTGGGTGGACTGCCGCTCCGCGTCGGCGTTCGAGACGCCCTGGTCGAGGAGCTTCTGGAACTGTGCCGCCTTGGTCGCGCCGTAGGCGGAATTGATCTTGCCCATGCCGAGGCCGGGAATGCTGACGTAGGAATCGCGCGGGATCGAGATCGCGGTGGCCGAGCGTCCGTCGTTCGGCACGCGCAGCAGCACGATGGTGTCGGTGTTGGTGCCGACCTCGTCGCCCGCGTGCAGCATCGCGCGCTCGGCGTCCGACAGCGGGTTGCCGTGCGCGTCGGTACGACTGTCCACACCGACCAGCAGGATGTCCACCGCGCCGTCGCGACCGCCGCCGAGGCCCAGATCGCCGAGACGCTCGATGTCGGCCACCAGCCCGTCGACGCTGTGCCAGGCGAAACCGGTGAGCACCAGCACGATCACGGCGGCGGCCACGGCGAGCGAGCGCAGCGGCCCGAAGGCCCGGTCGCCGGGCCCGGTCGCCCGCGACGCCGCCGATGTGCCCCTCCGCTGCGACAAGTCCGCATCCTCTCGCCGAAACTCGGTGTCCTGGCGACGCGTGCGCAACCGATCCGCCACCATGGTTACCGCTCGCCCCGCCCGGTTTCGGGATCCCCCGATAGCACAAGGCTATCGAACGGCGGGCGCGAACGGCCGCAACCGAGGACGTGGCGGCGTGCCAGACTTGCGCCCGTGACCGACCCCACCGCGCCCGACTCCACCGCGTCCGCTCGGCTCGTCGTCATGGGCGCGCACGGGCAGGTGGGCCGGGAACTGCGTCGTCTCGCTCCGGCCGCCAGCGGCTACGGGCGCGCCGAACTCGACATCACCGACCCCGCCGCCGTGCGCGCGGTGCTCACGCCCGGCGACGTGGTGCTGAACTGCGCCGCCTATACCGCCGTCGACCTGGCCGAAACCGAAACCGAGGCGGCGTACGCGGGCAACGCCACCGGACCGGCCGTGCTCGCCGACGTCTGCGCCGACCTCGGTGCCCGGCTGATCCATCTGTCCACCGATTACGTCTTCCCAGGTACCCAGGATCGGCCGTACGACACAGCCGATGTGACCGGACCGACGTCGGTCTACGGGGCGTCCAAGCTCGCCGGGGAACAGGCGGTGCTGAGCCGCTGCCCGGACGCGCACGTGGTGCGCACCGCGTGGGTATACACCGGGCGCGGCGGCGATTTCGTCGCCACGATGCTGCGGCTGGAGCGCGAACGCGACACGGTCGACGTCGTCGACGACGAGGTCGGCTCGCCCACCTACGCCGCCGACCTGGCCGTCGCGCTGCTGGAATTGGCGGGCAGGCCGGACGCGCCGCGGGTGCTGCACGCCACCAACGCCGGGCGGGCCAGCCGATTCGAGCTCGCCCGAGCGGTGTTCGCCGGTGTCGGCGCCGATCCGGGGCGCGTCCGTCCGTGCGACTCCTCCGCCTTCCCCAGACCCGCACGCCGCCCGGCGTTTTCGGTGCTCTCGCCGCGGGCCTGGAACGACGCCGGGCTCACGCCGCTGCGGGATTGGCGGACCGCGTTGGGAGACGCGCTGGCGCGGCAGGCCGATTGAGGCGTACCTCCGCCTTCATTCCGGTCATGCGGGCTGATGGACGACAGCTGGCTCCGTCCGCCAGGCGTACCTTGCCTTCGCGGCATGCCGAGCCATCGACGGAGGGGTCGAGCTGCGCGCGTTGGGCCTACCTCCGCTGTCACTCCGACCACGCGCAGGCTGTCGACCGATGACGTCCGGCTGCGCCCGTCGGGCGTACTCTCGCACCCCGGTCATGCGCAGATCGTCTCCCGCAGCGCCCGTCAGGGGTCTGCGCTTTCATTCCGGCCACGCGCAGGGTATTCCCGAGGATGTCCCGCTGCGCCAGCCGGGCGGGCCTCCGCTCGACACACGATGCGCGCTCGCCTGTCCGGCATCCTCCACCTCGGCAGCGGACGAGCGCGAGCCATCGACGGACGGCTTGCGGTTGCGCCCGTTAAGGTTGGCTGTCGTGAGTGATTCCGAATCCGCCGCGCCCGCGGGCCTGGCCGTCGTCACGGTGACCTACTCGCCGGGTGAGCACCTAGAGCACTTCATCAGCACTCTAGCCGGGGCCACCGCCGAGAAACCTCAGGTGATCCTCGCCGACAACGGGTCGGTCGACGGTGTGCCGGAGCTGGTCGCCGAGGCCAATTCGCACGTGCGGCTGCTGCGCACCGGCGGCAACATCGGTTACGGCGGCGCGATCAACCGGGCGGTCGCGGAGATCGATCCGGCGATCGAATTCGTCGTGATCGCCAACCCGGATATCCGCTGGGGCACCGATTCCATCGACAAACTGCTCGCCGCCGCCAAGCGCTGGCCGCGCGCGGGCGCGCTCGGTCCGCTGGTGCTGGAGCCGGACGGCAGCGTGTACCCGTCGGCCCGCCGGGTGCCCGGCCTGCTCGACGGCGCCGGACACGCGATCCTGGGCACGGTGTGGAAGTCCAACCCGTGGACCCGCAGGTACCGGCAGGAGAACGAGGAGATCTCCGAGCGAGCCGTCGGCTGGCTGTCGGGGTCGTGCCTCCTGGTGCGGCGCGCGGCGTTCGACTCGATCGACGGTTTCGACTCGCGCTACTTCATGTACATGGAGGACGTCGACTTCGGCGACCGGATGGGCAAGGCGGGTTGGCACAACGTTTTCGTGCCGGACGCCGAGGTAACCCATGCCAAAGGTCACGCAGCGGGCCGCCATCCCGAAGTGATGCTGCCCGCCCACCATGCCAGCGCCTACCGGTTCCAGGCCGACCGGCATCCGCACTGGTGGCAGGCTCCGCTGCGGTTGGCGCTGCGGGCCGGACTTGCGGTCCGCTCGCGGATTGCGGTTCGATCTGCCCTGCGCCAGCAGGCGCGCGACGCCGGGTAACCGGCGACGGCGGCGAGAAACGACCTTGTGAACAGGGGAGCTTGATGGCAGGAAATACAGGCACCGACGCGGTGATCCTGGTCGGCGGGCAGGGCACGCGGCTGCGGCCGCTGACCCTTTCGGCGCCCAAGCCGATGCTGCCGACGGCCGGGCTCCCGTTCCTGACCCATCTGCTCGCCCGTATCGCCGAGGCCGGGATCACGCACGTGGTGCTGGGCACGTCGTTCAAGGCCGAAGTGTTCGAGGAACACTTCGGCGACGGCTCCGAGCTGGGCTTGGAGATCGAGTACGTCACCGAGACCGAGCCGCTCGGCACCGGCGGCGCGATCCGCAACGTGCTGCCCAAGCTGCGCGCGGACAACGTGATGGTGTTCAACGGCGACGTGCTCGGCGGAACCGACCTCGGCGCGGTGCTCGACACCCATGAGTCGACCCGCGCCGACGTGACGCTGCACCTGGTCCGGGTCAGCGACCCGCGCGCGTTCGGTTGCGTGCCCACCGACGAGGACGGCCGGGTCACCGCGTTCCTGGAGAAGACCCAGGATCCGCCGACCGATCAGATCAACGCCGGGTGCTACGTCTTCCGCCGGGAGTACATCGAGAAGATCCCGGCGGGGCGTCCGGTGTCGGTGGAGCGCGAGGTGTTCCCTGCGCTGTTGACCGAGGGCGCCCGCGTCCAGGGGTACGTCGACGCTTCCTACTGGCGCGACATGGGCACGCCCGAGGACTTCGTGCGTGGCTCCGCCGATCTGGTGCGCGGCATCGCGCCCTCCCCTGCCCTGCCGGGGCAGCGCGGTGAATCGCTGGTGCATCCCGGCGCGGGTGTCGCTCCGGGTGCGGTGCTCATCGGCGGCACGGTCGTCGGCCGCGGCGCCGAGATCGGCGCGGGCGCGCGCCTGGACGGCGCGGTCGTCTTCGACGGCGCGGTGATCGAGGCGGGCGCGACGGTGGAGCGCACCATCATCGGCTTCGGGGCGCGCATCGGCCCCCGCGCGCTGGTCCGCGACGGCGTCATCGGAGACGGCGCGAACATCGGCGCCCGCTGCGAACTGCTGCGCGGCGCTCGCGTCTGGCCCGGCGTGGAGATTCCCGACGGCGGCATCCGCTTCTCCACCGACGTCTGAGGCGCTCACGCTCGCCGGGTGCCCGATCGACCAGGCATCCGGCGGCGGCGCGATCGGGCTGATGTTGCCGCCACTTCCGGCGCCTGCCGACGGCGCGGACGACCCGAATTCGCGTGCTGCGGGAAGAACGTCTGCTAGGAGAACCCGACGGCTTGCTGTCCCCAGGCGGTGTGCAGGTCGCGGTCGGGGTCGTCGACCACGCGATCGACGCCGTCGATGAGCAGTGTGGCGCGGTCGCCCAGGCGATACGGCCGCCAGTGTTTGGAGCCGTCGAGCGCGGCGGGGACGCCGTGCGCGGCGAAGGCCAGCCAGCGGCGCATCACGCGCCCGGAGACCTCCATGGCCGCTTTGCGGCCGCCGAGCCAGAAGGTCGGATCGAGGTTCAGTGTCCCGAAATTGCCGAAGACGTAAGGCAATTCGGTGGCGTGACCGGCGCCGACGCGGGCGGCCCTCAGCATCGGGGTCGCGTAGTCGAAGCGGTACATCCACGTGGGCGAGTGCTCGGCGTGACCGTCGGCCACCCAGTGCGCAGGCATCCGGAACGCCGCGTCGGTGGACATCGCCAGCGCCCCGCGCGCCTTGTTCAGGTCCGGGTAGGCCGAGGTGATCTCGGCGATGCGCTCCGCGGACATCTCCGGGTGGCTCGCCGCGACGTCGCGCAGCATCGCGTTCACTGCGTCCGGCGTCACCGGCATGATCGGCGAGCGCAGCAGCCGGAACAGCGACGCCTCGTCCTTGTTGGTGCCGATGATCAACGGCACCCGGTGCGACTGTCCGCGCTGGAACCGGTCGATCGGGTAGGTCGGCAGCAGATCGCCGTCGACCACGGGCGCGGCCGCAAGTCGGCCCGGCTCCTTCAGCGGTATCTCGTCGAGCAGGACCCCCGCCGCCGCCACGATCCGCTCGATCGGGCAGTCCAGCAGCTCTTCGGCCCTGGTCGCGGGCAGCTCGATCAGCTCGAGGAACCGCTGCGCCACCGTCGCGGCCCGTTCCTGCCCGAACACCGTCGTAGCGGGCGGGCTCTGCGCGATCGCCCGGTGGAACAGCCCGGCGGCGCGGGGGGCGGTCAGCAGTGCGGTGACGCAACCCGCGCCGGAGGACTCGCCGAAGAGCGTGACGTTGCGGGGATCGCCGCCGAACGCGGCGATGTTGTCGCGTACCCACTCCAGTGCGGCGATCTGGTCGCGCAGGCCGAGGTTCGGCGCGAAGTCGTCGCCGAGCGAGGACAGGTCGAGGAAGCCGAGCGCACCGAGCCGATAGTTGACCCCGACGACCACGACGTCACCGGCCGCGGCCAGCTTGCGCCCGTCGTAGATCTGCTGCGCGGCGGTGCCCAGGCAGTACGCGCCGCCGTGCAGCCAGACCAGCACCGGGCGCGGCTCGGTGTCCGGGCCACGGGTGGGATCGCCCGTCTCCGGCCGCGGTGACCAGACGTTGAGCCACAGACAGTCCTCGCCCATGGCCAGGCCGGAGTCGACGGGGACCATGGTGCCCATCGTCTGCGGCGCGATCTGCCCGAAAGCGGTGCAGTCGCGCACACCGTCCCAAGGCTGCGGGGCCCGTGGCGGAGCGAATCTGGCCGGACCGGTGGGAGCCGCCGCGTAGGGGATGCTGCGCCAGACCGACACCGGCCCTTCGCGCACACCACGCACGTCGCCGTAGGCCGTTCGCGCGATGGGCTCGGCCGAACCGTCGGGACCGGGCACCGCCTCGGAGAACTGAGCGCGCATCGCAGACCTCCTCATACTTCTTTTTCGAGAGTACGTCGAAGATCAGTACGAGAGCGTCGCGATGCCGTGACATTGCCGCGTCGACTCCCATTCATCCGCTGTTCAGGCCCCTGGCCGGCGCCGCGGTGTCGAATCGGTCACGCGAGCGCAGGCACCCACCGCCACCTGGGGATAGCCAGGAGAATGCTCCTGCTGTCACGGTGGCGCGGGATCAGGTCGCGGCCTCCGATTCCCGGTCACCGACCGACGCCGTGTCGTCGCCGACGTACGCGGCCCACAAGCGGCGATACGGCCCGTCCTCGCCGAGCAGTTGCGCGTGCGTGCCGGTCTGCAACAGCCGCCCCTCGCCCACCACCGCGATGAGATCCGCGTCCGCGGCGGTGGCGAGCCGGTGCGCGACCACGATGGTCGTGCGCCCGGCGGTGAGCACGTCCACCGCGGCCCGCACCCTGGCCTCGGTCGCCAGATCCAGCGAGGCGGTGGCCTCGTCCAGGATCAGGATGTCCGGCTCGACGAGCTGGGCCCGCGCGAGCGCGAGCAGCTGGCGCTGGCCCGCCGACATGCTGCGTCCGTGGTCGCCGGTGGGCTGGTAGTACCCGTGCTCCAGCGCGGCGATCATCTCGTGCGCGCCGACTGCCCGCGCCGCCCACTCGATGTCGGCGGGCGTGGCCTCCGGCTTGCCGTAGGCGATGGCCGCGCGCACGGTGTCGCCGAACAGGAACGGTTCCTGCGGGACCACGCCGAGCCGCTTGCGATACTCGCGCAAGCGATAGTCGCGCACGTCGACGCCGTCGACCAGCACCGCGCCCTCGGTCGGGTCGTAGAACCTGGCCAGCAGCTTCACCAGCGTCGACTTGCCCGCGCCCGTCTCGCCGACCAGCGCCACCTTCTGTCCCGGCTCGATGCGCAGATCGATGCCGGAGAGCACCGGCTCGGCGCGGGTCTCGTAGGTGAATCCGACTCCGCGCAACTCGATCGCACCGTTCAGGCGGGTCACCGGACGCGCGTCGGCGGCGTCCGGGGTGGCGACCGGCGTGCGCAGCAGTTCGCCGAGCCGATCGACGCCGACCACGGCCTGCTGGTAGCTGTCGAAGACCTGGGACAGCTGCTGGATCGGCGCGAACAGCAGATCCACGTAGAGCAGGAAGGCGATGAGCGTGCCCGCGGTGAGCACGGCCTCGCGCACCTGGTGCACGCCCACCGCGAGCACCGCAGCCGTGGCCACCACGGACATGAACTCGATGAACGGGAAGAACACGGCCATCAGGATCTGGCTGCGCAGGCGCGCGTCGCGATAGTCCCAGGACCGTCGCTCGAACTCGGCCCGGTTGCGCTCCTCGCGCCGGTAGGCCTGGGTGACCTTGATGTTGTCGACGTTCTCCTGCAGGTAGGCGTTGACGATGCTGACCCGCTCGCGTGCGAGGTTGTAGGCGGGCACCGACGCGCGCCGGAACGCCGCCGTCGAGATCACCAGCAGCGGGAGCAGCGCGAGTACCACCAGCGCCAGCCGCGCGTCGATGACCAGCAGTGCGATCACCACGCCCGCGATGGTCACCGTGCTGGTGAGCGCGGTGGCCAGGCCGGTTTGCAGGAACGCGGAGAGCCCGTCGACGTCGGTGGTCATCCTGGTCATGATCCGGCCGCCGAGTTCGCGCTCGTAGTACTGCAAGCCGAGCCGTTGCAACTGCGCGAAGGTCTTCACTCGCAGGCCGTACAGCAGCCGTTCGCCCGCGCGACCGGTGACCCGCACCTGCGCGACGCTGATCGCCCAGTCCACCGCGACCACGAGCAGCGCGAGCGCCGCCGCGACCAGCAGCACGTCGCGCGCGCCGGCCAGGACCCCGTGGTCGATGCCGTAACGCACCAGGAAGGGAATCAGTACCTGCGCCAGGGCGTCGAGCCCCACCAGACCGAGCCCGGCCAGCAACGGCGCCGCGAACGGCCGCAGCAGCCGCGGCAGCGAGAACTCCGGATCCGGTGTGTGCGAGAAGGATTCGGAGACCTCCGGTTCGCCGGTCAGCGCGGGAAGGCGGTCGATCAGCTCCTGCACGTCACCGCTGGGCGGCGCGGCGGCGAGCATCCCCGGCCCCGCCGCCCGGCCCGCTCCGGCAGGAGCACCGGCGGCACGCTGGGAGAACGCCTTCGCCACCTGCTCCAGGGTGCGTGCGCCGTCATCATCGTCCCCGGCGGGCTCGACCCACAGCGGGGAGGTCGGCGCCTCGGGCCGAGCGAGCCCGGCGTCCACGCCGATTCCCGTCACCTCCGGCGGGGTGAACAGCGCGCGGAACAACTCGCCGGAGTGTTGCAGATCGCGCAGCGTGCCCAGTTCCGCCACCCGTCCGTCGTCGAGCACGGCCACCCGGTCGGCGAGCGCCAGGGTGGACAGGCGATGCGCGACGACGATGGTGGTACGCCCGCGCACCTCGGCCGCGATCCTGGCGTAGATCTGTTCCTCGACCTGCGCGTCGATGGCCGAGGTGGCGTCGTCGAGAACCAGGATGGGCGCGTCGGTGAGCAGCGCGCGGGCCAGCGCGATGCGCTGCCGCTGCCCGCCGGACAGCCGCTGCCCGCGCTCGCCGATCCTGGTATCCAGACCCTCGGGCAGCGTCTGCACGAACCCGTCGGCCGCGGCGAGATACAAAGCGTGCCAGACCTCTTCGTCCGTGGCCGCCGGACGTCCATATGCCACGTTGGCCCGGATGCTGTCGGCCATCAGGTGGGTGTCCTCGAACACCATCGCCACTTGGTCGCGGGCGTCGGACAGGTAGCGGATGTCGACGCCGTCGAACAGGACGGCCCCGGCGTCCGGGTCGACCAGACGCGGAAGCAATTGCACCAGTATCGATTTGCCGCTGCCCGCACCGCCCGCGATCGCCATGGTCTCGCCCGGCTCGACGGTCAGTTCCAGCCCGTCGAGCACCCGGGTGCGGTCGAAACCGAAACCGACGCCGCGGAACTCGACGCGCGGGGGCGTACTGCCGCGCACCGTCTCGACCTGGGGACGTTCCACCGGCGTCGGCGCCTCGATCACCTCGCGCACCCGGTCCAGCGACGCCTTGCCCTGCTGGCTGACCGTCAGCAGCATGGCGAACTGCCGGATCGGGCTGACGAACGAGCCGAGATAGGTCATGAACGCCAAGAAGGTGCCCAGCGTGATGGACTGCGACAGCGCCAGCAGCCCGCCCGCGATCAGGATCAGCGCCTGTCCCGCCGCGGGCACGGCCTGCATCGCCGGGGTGAACCGGCTGGTGATGCGCGCGACGCGCAGCCGGGAGCGGTACAGCTCCCGTGCCTTGGCGGCCAATCCGTCGAGTTCGTGCCGTTCCTGGCCGAACCCCTTCACCACTCGCACCCCGGCGACCGCGGCCTCCACCCGCATCGCCACCTCGGCGGCGCGGGCCTGCGCGTCCCAGTTGGCCGGGAAGAGTTTGCGCTGGCTGCGCCGGGTGATGATCCACAAGGCGGGAACCACGAGCAGCGCGATCACGGTCAGGGCGGGCGACATCAGGGTCATCAGGGTCAGCGCACCGGCGAGCAGCACCACATTGCCCGCCACCATGGGAATGAGCTGCACGAACATCTGGATCAGCGTGACGTCGGTGATCGCCCGGCTGACCACCTGACCGGTCCGCAGGTCCGCCTGCTCGCGGCCGTCCAGCCGCAGCAGCGCGGCGAAGAGGTCCCGGCGCAGATCGTGCTGCACACCCAGCGACAGCTGGGACGACGCCACCCGGCGCGTGAACGACGACCCGAATCGCGCCGCGCCGACGACCAGCAGCAGCGCCGCCCACGGCGCCACCGACGCCGCGGTGGTGGTGAGCGTGTCCACCACGTGCCGCACGATGAGGGGCAGCACCGCCGTCAGCAGCGCCGCCGCGAGCGCACCGGCGCCCGCGGCCACGACCAGGCGGCGGTGCTCGAGACAGCGGCGCGTCAGGTACCGGATCCATCCCGGCTGGGACGGATCCGGTTGAACCGAGCTCATCGGGCGACCACGAGCGCGTCCGCGGTGTCGTACTGGTTGGCCGGCCGGTCCAGGCCGTAGTGTCCACGCAGGGTGGTCTCGGTGTACTCGGTGCGGAACAGCCCGCGCTGCTGCAGGATCGGCACCACCTGGTCGACGAAGCGCTCCAGTCCCGAGGGCAGCACGGCAGGCATGATGTTGAACCCGTCGGCGGCGCCCTCCCGGAACCAGTGCTCGATGGTGTCGGCCACCTGTTCGGGCGTGCCCGCGAAGGTGCGGTGCCCGCGGCCGCCGCCGAGCCGCCCGATCAGCTGACGCAGCGTGAGTCGTTCGCGCCGGGCGAGGTTCACGATGAGCGTGAACCGGCTCTTGGCGCCCTGGATCTCGTCCTCGGTGGGCAGATCCTCCGGCAGTTCGCTGTCCAGGTCGAGTTGCTCGATCGGGAGTTTGAAGTGCGCGGCCAGCTGGCGGCGCGCGTACTCCGGCGAGATCAGGCGCTCGAGTTCGGCGTCGAGTTCGCGTGCCTGTTCCTCGGTGTCGCCGATGACGGGGACGATGCCGGGCAGGATCTTGATCGTCTCCGGGTCACGGCCCAGCGCGACCGCGCGCTGCTTGAGATCGGTGTAGAACGCCTTGCCGTCCTCGAGCGTCTGCTGCGCGGTGAACACCGCTTCCGCGTAGCGGGCGGCGAAGTTCTTGCCGTCCTCCGAGGAGCCGGCCTGCACCAGCACCGGGTAGCCCTGCGGCGAGCGCGGCACGTTCAACGGACCGTCGACCTTGAAGAACTCGCCGTGGTGGCCGATCTTGCGAACCTTGCTCGCGTCGGTGTGGATGCCGAGGCCCTTGTCCGCGACGATCGCGTCGTCGTCCCAGCTGTCCCACAGCTTGGTGGCCACGTCGACGAACTCGGCGGCTTTCTCGTAACGCAGCTGGTGGTCCGGGGTGTCGTCCAGACCGAAGTTGCGCGCGGCGTCGGCGCCCGCGGTGGTGACGATGTTCCAGCCGACCCGGCCGTTGCTCACCCAGTCCACCGAGGAGAACCGGCGTGCCAGGTTGTAGGGATCGTTGTAGCTGGTGGACGCGGTGGCGATCAGGCCGATCCGGCTGGTCTGCACGGCCACCGCGGTGAGGATCACGGTCGGCTCCAGCTTGCCGCTCGGCCTGCGGCCGGGATCGCCCATCAGCACCGGGCTGTCGGCAAAGAAGATCGAGTCCAGCTTGCCGCGCTCGGCGGTGCGGGCCAGCTCGACGTAGTAGTTGATGTCGGTGTGCGCGTACGGATCGCTTTCCGGCAGCCGCCAGGCCGCCTCGTGGTGTCCCACCGACATCAGGAAGGCGTTGAGATGCAGTTGTTTACCGGACATGGTCGGGTCCTTTCAGACAGCGGCCGGGGCGACGCCCAGCGAAGCGAGCAATGCGCGACGGACGCGCTGGAATTCGGGCAGACTCGGGTCGCGCTCGGCGGGCAGGTCCACCGGCACGTCGACCGTGATGCGCCCCTCGTCGAGCACGAGCACCCGGTCGGCGAGCGCGATGGCCTCGTCCACGTCGTGGGTGACCAGCAGCACGGTCGGGCGGCGGCGCCGGATCAGCTGCCGCAGCAGCTCGTGCATCTTGATCCTGGTCAGCGCGTCCAGCGCGCCGAAGGGTTCGTCGGCCAGCAGCAGGTCCGGCTCGCCCACCAGGGAGCGGGCCAGCGAAACCCGTTGCTGCTCGCCGCCGGAGAGCTGGTTGGGCCACGCCCGTTCGCGTCCGGCGAGACCGACCTCGGTGAGTACCCGCACCGCCGCGGCCTTGCGCGAGCGCGGCTGGCCGTAGAGCACGTTGGCCAGAACCCGTTGCCATGGCAGCAGGCGGGAGTCCTGGAACACCACCGACGTCTTGGCGGGCACCCGCAGCGTGCCCGACCCGGCGACGTCGTAGTCGAGTCCGGCCAGCGCGCGCAGCAGCGTGCTCTTGCCCGACCCGCTGCGGCCGAGCAGGGCGACGAACTGCCCGGCCGGGATCGTCAGCGTGATGCCGTCCAGCACCTTGCGTTCACCGAAACCGCGCGTCAGTCCGCGGACCTGTACGCCTACCCCGCGATCGTCCGTCGCCACGACAGCACCTTCCGCTCGACCAGCCGGATAACACCGTCGGACAACAGTCCGAACGTGCCGTAGACCGCGAGGCCCACCAGGATCACGTCGGCCTGGCCGTAGTTCTGGGCGTTCTGCATCATCTTCCCCAACCCGTCGATGGCGTTGACGGATTCGACGACGATCAGCGCCAGCCACGCGCCGGTCACCGAGAGTCGCAGGCCGAGGAAGAAGCCGGGCAGCGAACCGGGTACCACGACCTTCCTGATGAACGTGGCCCGCGAAACCCGCTGCACCTCCGACAGTTCCACCAGCCGCTGATCGATGGTGGTGAGCGAGGCGTGCGTCTGGATGTACATGGTGATCACCACGCCGAGGGTGATCAGCACGATCTTGAACGATTCGCCGATGCCGAGCCAGAGGATCATCAGCGGAATCAGGCCGAGGCTTGGGATCGCCCGCTTCACTTGGATCGGGCCGTCCACCAGCGACTCACCGAATCGGGACAGGCCCGCGATCAGGGCGAGCGTCGTGCCGACCAGCACGCCGATGCCGAGGCCGATGCCCGCGCGCTGCAGCGAGGCGGATACGTTCGCCGCCAGCGAACCGTTGACGAGCAGGTCCCAGCCCGTTTCCAGCACGGTCCACGGCGCCGACAGCTTGCGTTCGTCGAGCCAGCCGAAGTGCGCGCCTGCCGCCCAGAGGCCGAGCACTACTAGGACGCCGAGCATCCGGGCGAACGGAACGGACTTGCGTAACCCGAGCCTGCGCAATTGCCTGCGTTCGACGAATCCGTCGGTCCGTGACGGCGGCGCCGCTACGGTGCGAGTCAGTGCGATGGTCATGGCGACTCCTGTGTTGTGCGGGCGCTCGAGCGGTTCACCGGGTGTCCTGGGTGCGGTAGTTCGCGGTCACCGCCTCGGCGGCGACTCGTTCGAAGCGGCGGTCGAAAAGTTCGTTCGCGTCGAACCGCTTGCCGAAATAGCCCGAACCGGTGAGCAAGTCGACGGTGCCCTGCTCCCATGCGATCGCTTTGTCCCAATTGTCCGGGAAATAGGGGCGCGGTGTCGTATCCAGAATTCGCCTGCCGTCCGCCGCGGAGACTTCCTGGTCTTTCACGTAGTAAGAGGAGATCCATTGTTCCTGGTGCTCCCAGGCCCAGACATCGCCGCGCGCCCAGAACTCGACGAATTGCCGGACGGCCGCGAGTTTGGCCGAGTCGCGCAGGACCGCGGTCGGCGCCCACAGCACGGTCAGCGCGTCCACCGCGGGCGTGGCCACCGCCGTGGCGCCTTGCCCGCGGTATTTGTCCAGGTATTTGGTCAGCGTCGGCTCCCCCAGCGGGGCGACGTCGATCTGCTTGCCCTGCAACGCGGTAAGGAACTGCGGGCTGTTGAGTTCCACCAGTTGCACTTCGTTCAGGCCGATGCCCGCGGCGCGCAGGGTGCGCAGCACCACCACGCCCTGGGCCTGACCAGGCGAGAAGCCGATCTTCTTGCCGCGCAATTCCTGGATCGAGTTGACGGTCACGCCGGGCGCGGTGGCCAGCTGATAGTTCGGGATGTCACGGACTTTGACGCCGACGATCTTGGCGTCGAGACCGGTCGCGTGGGCGTGGATGGGCGGGATGCCCGCGTTCGTCGCGATATCCACCGAACCGCCACGGAAGGCTTGGATGACGTCGGGGCCCGCGGAGACGGCGGGCCAGGCCGACACGGTGAACGGCAGCTTGCCGATCTCACCGGAGGTTTCCAGCGCGACGCGGGTGGTGTTGACCGCCACCGACAACGAGGTGCCTGCCGGAACGGTGGTCGGCAGCGCGGATTTCAGATCGGTGTCGCCGCCCTCATCGGTGGCGCACGAGACGGCGAGCAGAGCGGTGGCGGAGGTGACGAGTGCTAATCGCCGGAGAGAATTGCGCACGGTGATTTCCTGGGTCGAATCCGGTGTTCTCGGGAATATCTCGCTCCCGGACAACACCGCAGTTGCGATCCGGTCCCGGCAATGGCTCGGTGCATTTCTTTCATGAAAGAACTTTCCCGAATAACCGTGCCGCACGTCAATATTCGTTCTACTTAAAATAAGTCGGAGTCAAACAGCAGCCTCCAGCGCGCGCAGCGGAGTGTGGAACAGGCTGTGCAGCACCACCGCCCCCGCGGACATCTCCAGGACTCGCCCCTCGAACGACGAACCGACCACCAGTTCGGCCGGGTCGGTACACAACAGCGAATGTTCGCGTACTGCCGCGAGATACGCCTCCCACACGCCGCCGACGCGACGGCCGCGGTCGACCACTACCACCGATTCGGGATCGAGCAGATCGATCAGCGCCGCGACGACCCGGCCGAGCACGCGGGCGCGCTCCAGGAACAGCCCGCGCACGGGCGCGCCTTCGGCCGCCACCGCCACCAATTCGGGCATGGTCGACGCCACGCCGCAGCGCTCGAGCAGCGCATGATCGGAGTAGTAGTCGTCGAGCGAGGAACCCCCCTGCGGGCCCGCGCTCTTTCCCGCGCCCAGGCCGAGCAGCGACTCGATCGATCCGGCTCCAGACCGCGGCCCGTAGTGCACCTGCCCGTGCACCGCGATGGCCACATCGATCACGTTGCCGACGAACAGCACCACCGAGCTCGCCGTCGCGCCCATGCGGCCGAACAGCTGCTCGGCGTGCATCAGCGCTCTGGTGTGACTGTCGAGCTGGGTCGGCAATCCGGTGCGCGCGGCGAGATACTCCCGCACCGGGACGTCACGCCAGCGCAGGAAGGAATGGTCCACCACCGACCCCGCCGTTCGGTCGACCCGGCCGCCGGTAGCCACGCCCAGACCCACGATCCGCAGGCCGTCGGACTCGTCGCGGACCCGGCACACCTCGGCGGCGGCGGTGGCCAGGATGTCGTACGGGGCGTGCGTGCGGTGCGGCACCTTCGTGGTTTGCCGGAGCGTGCCGCCGATGTCCACCACGGCGACGGTGGTGTGGGTGGCCGCGATGTGCACCGCTATGGCCACGTTGTCGGCGGTGTCGAGCGCCAGCGGGCTATGCGGTCGGCCGATCCCGGACGCGCCCGCGGTCTCGGGCAGCTCGACGATCAACCCCGCCTCCAGCAGCGCGCGAGTTTGCCACGTCACCGTGGCGGGTGAGATTCCCGCGTGTCTGGCGATCGAACTGCGCGGAGCCGGACCCAGCTCGAGCAACGCTCGAAGTACCGCTCCCGCGCTGCCGTCCGCCATCGCCGTCACCTCTTCATCGCCGCGCTGCCCAGCCACGCTACGGACGCGGCCCGCGGCTGCGAAGCATTTGGCGCAGGCCGATCCGAACACACCGGCGGCACAGGCCCTAAACTGAGCGGATGCCGAGTTACAGCTATCGGTGCCGCAGCTGCGGTGACACGTTCGAGGTGACCCGTCCGATGGCGGAGTCGGCCGCGCCGGCGACCTGCCCGATCGGCCACGACGACACGGTCAAGTTGCTGACCACCTTCGCCACCGTCTCCCGAGGCGGCGCGAGCGCGCCCGCACCAACCCCGGCGGCGCCCCCTGCGGGCGGCGGCTGCTGCGGTGGCGGCTGCTGCGGCTGAGTTCCCGGCGCGGTCTCACTCGCGCCGGTCGGCATGACCGAGGTCGCGCTCGGGTGCGACCCGGTCGCGCACCCGCTGCTTCAGCACCGTGATGTCGGGAAATCCGCCGTCGGCCTTGCGCTCCCAGATCTGTTCGCCGTCCACGGTGATCCGGAAGACCCCGCCCGAACCAGGCAGCAGCGCGACTTCGTCCAAGTCGGTGGCGAAGGTGCTGAGCAATTCCTGCGCCATCCAGCTCGCCCGCAGCAGCCAGCGGCATTGGGTGCAGTACTCGATCGCGACGCGTGCCATGCCCGCTGACGCTACCGCTCAGTCGTCGTGCGTGCCGTCCAGGTAGACCCAGGCGCCGCCGGATCGGGCGAACCGGCTGGTCTCGTGCAGTGCGCCGCGACCGCCCGCGTCGCGGTAGTGCGCGACGAACTCCACCGTGCCGGTGTCGTCGAACAGTCCACCTCGATCGGTCCGGGTGATTTCCAGGAACAACCAGCGCTGGGCGGGATCGAGGGTCAAGGCGGCCGGGCAAGTGCGCGGATGCCACGAACGCAGCAGATAGTCGACATCGCCCACCGCGAACGCGGTGTAGCGCGACCGCATCAGGGCTTCGGCGGTGGGAGCGGGACGCTCGCCGCTCAACACCGGACCGCAGCAGTCCTCGAATGCCTCGCCACGCCCACACGGGCAGCGCCGTGCCTTGTTCATTCCGCGCCCTTCCGACCTGTGTCAGGAATCCCGGCGCGCCCGCACCGCCGCCAGGTCCTCGGCCAAGGCTACGGTCTGCTCCCGCCAGCGCCGCAGATCGGTGACGCTCGGCGCGAGTTCGTAGTCGTGATGGTGCGCGGCGCGCGACAACGCCGCCCAGAGCACGGCCACGCGCGCCGCCACGTCCGGTCCCGCGAAGGCGCGCAGCGCGATGAGCTGTGCCCGCATCGGACAGCGGACCAGCGGGGGCGCCAGCCGCAGCCACAGTTCGTCGACGGCCTGCTCCAGAGCGATCCGCAGAATCCAGGCCGTCGCGCGGGACCACAGCCCGCCCGCGGCGGTCACCGATCCGGCGAGCAACAGATCCACGGTTTCCAGCCGCTCGGCGACCGACGGCCGATTCGCGCGCGAGCGTTGCGCGCCGTTGTTCGGCCCACGCTGCCCGTGCCTGGCCGCGCGTCCGCCGCCCGCGGGTCCACGACGTGCGCCGACCGGCCGACGCCGACCGCTCATCGGCGCCTCACCTGGCCAGCCACGCGACGAACTTCTCGGTCTCACCGATCAGCTCACGCATATCGCGCCCGATCGGCACGTGCGCGCCCGCCGTGGCGTCGCGCAATGCGTCCACCACCCACCGTCCTTCGCGGGCGATGAGGTTCTTGTTCAAGTCGTCGACCTTGCTGCCGACCCCGAAGACCGCGAGCGCCACCTTCGCCCGGGTCGAATGCGCGGCATCGATGTGGCGTTCCACTTCCGCGTGATCCATGCCCGCGGCGAGCAGGGTGCGCCGCGCCCTGGCCAGACTGGCCGCCTCCACCGCGGAACGGCAGCACGTGGCCACCAGTTCGTCGGCGATCGCCGCGGGCAACTGCGGGGTGCGCACCAATGCGCGGGCGTCGTCCAGATAGCGGCGAATCGGGTCGCTGGACACCCGCACCTCGACCACCGAGCGGTCGCGGCGCTGCACTTCCAGCACGGTCGCGTCGAGCTGCATCCGCCGCACCGCCTCGGCGAGGCGCTCGTCGTGGGTGAAGACCACCACCTGCCTGGTCCAGGCGACCGTGGCGAGTACTTGGGCCAGGCCGTCCACCTTGGCCGGGTCCATCGCCTGCACCGGGTCGTCGATCATGACGAAGCGGAACGGGCTCTGCTCCACCGTGGCGCGCGGCAGGAACAGCGAGAGACCGAGCGCGTGCAGCTCACCCTGGCTCATCACGCCAAGCGCGGCGCCGTCCACCTCGTCGACGGTCACGTCGAGCAGCACGCGGCGCGCGGTGCCCGCGTTGCCCTGCAAACGGATAGCGCCCAGTTCGACGTTGCTCTGCTGCCGCAGCGTGCGCCACACCCACCGGGCCGTCGTCTCCAGCGGCGTCATGCGCTCGCCGCGCAGACCCGCGGTGGCCGACTTCAGCCAGTCCTCGGCCTTCTTCACGGTGCGCAGTTCCGCGGCGTGCGCGGCCACCTCGCGCGCGCCCTCCAGCCAGGCCACGATCCG
The DNA here is from genome assembly GCF_047200615.1 of Nocardia sichangensis. Taxonomy (NCBI): domain Bacteria; kingdom Bacillati; phylum Actinomycetota; class Actinomycetes; order Mycobacteriales; family Nocardiaceae; genus Nocardia; species Nocardia sichangensis. Next base: position 112,356 of record NZ_JBJZOK010000015.1, on the reverse strand, counting down.
TGGCACCAGCGGCGTCCACACCTCGTCCAAGCGGTCGAGTTCCTTGCGGGTGCCCTTCTGCAACAGGTCGAGTTCGTCGACCAGTCGCGCGTGGGCGGCGCGCAGCCGGGCGGGCAGGTCCGGGGCGTATTCGGTGTTGGTCAGCGCGGCCCATTCGGCCCAGGCCTCGCGCACCGCCGTGGTGTCGACCGACGGCGGGTTGCGCGGATCGAAATCCAATTCGGCGGGAACGAGGTCGGGAAGCGCCCGAGCGGCCCGCACCGCGTTGCCGAGTTCGATCCGCGCGGTCGTGAGCGCGTCGACTCGGGCGGTCAGCCGCTCGATGGCAGCATCGGTCTCGCGCGCCCACGCGTCGTCGAGTGCGCCTCGGCCGCACACAGGGCACGGACACGGCCCGCTCGCGGCATGGTGTTCCCGCGCCTTGCGCAGCAGTTCCAGCAGGCGCAGATCGGCTTCGGCGTCGGCGGTGGCTCCCGCGGCCAGCGCCGCGCCCCATTCCTCGAGCCGGGTGGCCACCGCCTCTACTTCGGCGTCTTCGGGCAGCGCCAGCCGCACGATGGCGCGCAGGCCGTCCGGTCCGGTCGGGTCGTCCACCGCGCCGAGCACTTCCCGGCCCACCGCGGCGAGATCCGGTTGGGCGGGCCGCAGTAGCCCGGCGACCCGGACCGCGCGGTCGTCGGCCACCGACGCGAGCAGCTCCAGCAGTTCCAGGCGTTCCTGACGCGAATCCCGCACGGCGCGTTCCAGCTCCAGGCGGCGCATCCTGATCCGTTCCTGCGCCAGGGTGAGTTCGTCGAGACCGAGCAGCTGGTGCAGCGCGTCGAACAGGTCGCTCGGTTTCCCGTCCACCAGCGCGCCGAGTTCGCTGTAGGACAGGAAGGGGCGGTAGAGCTCGAGCTGGGCCGCCCACCGGTCGGTGTCGAATCCCGTCGGCGGCGCGGGCGGATACCGCTGGGTCCAGTGCGCGTCCGGCAGGTCCGCGTCGGCCGCCCATTCCTTGGCGATGGTGAGGCGCGGCGCGGCGCCGGCGGTGAGCAACTCCAGCTCGATGCGGGCGGCCGTGCCGTCGTGCAGGTTGCGCCAGCCCTCCCGCCACGCCGCCGAGCGACCGTCCCACCGGCGGTTCCCTCCGGTCATCGCCAACTCCGCGGCCTCGGCGAAACTGGATTTGCCGCTGCCGTTGCGGCCGACCACGAGCGTGAGGCCGGGCCCGGGCGGCAGTTGCAGCGTCGTCTCGGGGCCGATACCCCGGAAACCGCACACCCGGATGGCGCTGAGGAAGATCCCGGAGTGATCGAATGCCGTTGACGCGTCCTCTGTTTCGGCGGCGCCGATGGCGCGCAACACGGTCCGCGCTACCGACGGCGTGACCGCGGGATCCTCGGCCAGGCGTCTCGTCACCACCTCCGACAGCCGGGGCGGCGCGTCCGTGGAACCGGCGGCGTCGACAGCGTCGGGATCCAGGCGCATGCGAAAAACCCCTCCACCATCGAGCCGCAACACGTCCTCCGACCCCGTGCACGGCGCCTTGTCGAAGCTGTGCGGAACGCTACCCGATCACGCCGGAATCGCCCACCGCGCCCGAGCGAATCTGCCCGCGGGGATGGATATATGGTCATCGAAACGCCTGCGCCATGTCTCGATGTCCACCCCTCGCGCCAACCCCGGCGGGCAGCCTCGATGGTGTCTACACCCGGTCCGGGTGGCTCGGTCGAGCCGAACAGGACAGAATGCCAGAGCGCACCGATCGGCGCAAGATTCGTTCGAAAGACGAATACGGCACCGGGACAAGCGGTTCCGAGGGCAGCGCGGCGCCGGCGGCGGTACTTGTCGGTGCGCTGGGGTAGAAATCCGGTCAACCGAGCAATGAAGGAAGGCGATGAGGCAGCAGCGAGCCGGAGCGAGCCGATGACGACGCAGTGGACCGAAGCCCAGGTCACGGCGTTGGCGCCGGATGCGAATTCGCTCTCGGCGGCCCGCAAGCTGGTGGGTCGCTGGCGCGAGTGCGGGCAGCACGGCCCGGCGCTGTGGGGCCGGTGCCAGGGCAGCGGCGCCACGCCCTATCAGACGATCGTCGACCTGTCCGGTCCGGCGTACCGGTGCTCGTGCCCGAGCCGCAAGTTTCCTTGTAAACACGCGCTGTCGTTGTTGCTGCGCTGGTCCGCGGGCGAGGTCGCCGTCGCACCGGAGACCGCGGACTACGCGACGGCGTGGATCGGCGGCCGTACGGCGCGGGCCGCCGCGACCGCGGAGCGGCCCCGCACCCCGAATCCGGCCACCGCCGAACAGCGCCGGGTGCGGGTGACGGCGGGGCTGGAGGAACTCGACGTCTGGCTCGGTGATCAGGTACGCACCGGGCTCGCGCAGGCCGATCGCTCGTATCGCGCCTTCGAGGCCGTGGCCGCCAGGATGGTCGACGCGCAGGCCCCCGGCCTCGCCTCCGCTCTGCGCAGGCTCCCGGCCGCCGTGGCCACCAGAACCGACTGGCCCGACGTGGTGCTGCGCGAGTACGCGCGGATGCACCTGTTGATCGCCGCGCACCGGCAGCTCGACGCGGTATCACCCGCGCTGCGCGCCAGCATCCGCACCCATGTCGGCTACCCCAATCCGGCCGAGGCGGTGCGCGCCGAAGCTCCGGTGCGTGATCGGTGGATGGTGTTCGGCTCGCGGATCACCGAGGACGAGCGCCTCTACACCCGGCGCACCTGGCTGTACGGGCGGCAGAGCAGGCGCTGGGCGCTGGTGGTCGACCATTCCTTCGGCTCCCCCGGCTTCCCCGCCGACGTTCCCGCGCTGGGTCGACTGGCCGACGCGGAGTTGCATTTCTACCCGGGCGCCGCGCCGCTGCGCGCGCTGTGGGGCGAGCGGCACGGCACGGTCGAACCGTTCACCACGTTGCCCGCCGACGCGAACCACCCCGCCACCATCGCCGCCGCGCTCGCCGCGCACGCGTCCGCGCTCGGCGCCGATCCGTGGCTGCGCTCGTGGCCGATGCTGCTGGCCGATGTGATACCCACCCGCACCGAAGAGGGCTGGTACCTCACCGAATCCGGCGGCAGCGCGCTGCCGATCCGGCCGGGCGAACAACCGTGGACGCTGCTGGCCGTCTCGGGCGGTCATCCGGTGACGGTGGCCGGCGAGTGGAGCGCCGACGGATGGGAGCCGATTTCGGTGTTCACCGCGGGGGAGGTGATCGATCTGGCACCCACGGAGACCTTCGTGCCCGACGCGACTCCGCCCGCGGGGCCGACCGGGAGTGCCGACCTCACCTCCGTCGCGCTGCTCGGCACCGCGCGCCGCGCCCCGGATCTCGCCGCACTCGCGCCCGCGATCGCACGCGCGGCCGACCGGTTGCCCCATGATCCCGCGTTGCGACTGCTCGAAACAGCCGCGCTACAAGACCTTTTCACTCGGGGTGGGGTCGTGCCCGCCACTGCCGCGGCACCGGAACCCGCGGCGGACGATCCCCGTCCGTCGCTGCCGCGCCCTGCTGCCGTGCGCCTGGCACGCATGCTGCGGGAACGCTCGGCATTCCTGCCCGAATGGTTCGACGCGGCGCGGCCGCACGATTACCGGGCGCCGGTCGTGCTGTGCGAGCAACTGCTCGAGCACGCGAAGATCAATGCCGGTTTGCGCGAGCCGCTGCTACGCCTCGCGGGCACACGCGGCAGCTGGCTGGCGGCCCGGCATCCGGATCGGCGCGACTTGGTGCGGCTGCCCGTCGAACGGTCCACCGACACTTGGCTGTTCGGTCGACCACCCGAGCGGCGCGACTGGCTCGCCGACCTCCGGCGCGGCGACGCGGGCGCCGCCAGGGCGGAGCTCACCGCGGCGTGGCCGAAGGAATCCGGGCCGCTGAAGGCCGAACTGCTGGCCGTGCTCGCCGACGGGCTCGGCCCGGACGACGAGCCCCTGCTGGAAACGGCGCTGGACGACCGGCGCGCCGACGTGCGCCGCACCGCCGCCGGACTGCTCGCACTACTGCCGGAATCGGCGTTCTCGCAGCGGATGCGCGCCCGAGCGAGCGCGTGGATCCGCGCCGAGCACCGAATGCTGCACACGAACGTGGTTCTCACGCTGCCCGACCGGCCCGACGCCGCCGCGCAGCGCGACGGGATCACCGACCGCACCATCGAATTCGCCTACCGCTGGAACGGCGCCCCCGACGTGTCCGCGGCCCGGCTCCGGCAGGTGGTCGCCGCGACGCCGCTGGCGCACTGGACCGGTGTGCTCGGCACACCGCAACAGGCGGTGCGCGCCACGATCGAAGACCGGTTCCGGCAGCCCATCTTCGACGGCTGGGTGGACGCCGCACTGGCTCAACACGATTCGACGTGGGCGCGGGCATTGTTCGAGGCGGGCGTGCCCACCGATCTGGCGATGCTGCGCAGACGGGAGCTGTTCGCGCTGCTACCGCTGCCGGATCGGACCGCGCACCTGGTGCGGCTGGACGGCTCCTGGCTGTCGGAGATCGAGGCGCTGCTGCCCGCGATGGGCCATCCGTGGCCGGAAGCGCTGGCCCAACACGTGGTGCTGCTGCTGTTCGAGCGGGCGCGGGCGGCGGCGCGGCGCCCCGAGACGCACGGCGCGTCACCGAACGCGCACCGCTCGCTGCTCGCCGCGGCCTCGGTCCACCTCCCCGTCGCCGCCGCCGCCGCACTGTCCGCCGTGGCCCGCAAATGCGACGATCCCGCCTGGCAGCGGGCCTTCGACCAGCTCGCCCATGACCTCAACAACCGCTCGATGATGCTCGAGGAGTTGCGATGACCACCACCGACCCGACGCCGGATCTGCTGCGCCCCCATGCCGAACAGGCGTACGCCGACGAGCTGCGCGCCCTCGCCGCCGCCGACGACCGGCCCCGCCCGCCGTCGTGGCGGCTGTCGCCCTGGGCGGTGGTCACCTACCTGCTCGGCGGCACCCTGCCCGACGGCACCGTGATCACCCCGAAGTACGTCGGCCCGCGCAGGCTCATGGAGGTCGCGGTCGCGACGCTGGCCACCGACCGCGCACTGCTGCTGCTCGGGGTGCCGGGCACCGCCAAGACCTGGGTGTCCGAGCATCTCTCCGCCGCCATCAGCGGTGCGTCGACGCTGTTGGTGCAGGGCACCTCGGGCACCGCCGAGGAGGTGATCCGCTACGGCTGGAACTACGCGCGGTTGCTCGCCGAGGGACCGAGCGATGCGGCGCTGGTGCCGTCGCCGGTGCTCACGGCCATGCGGACGGGCTCCATCGCCCGCATAGAAGAGCTCACCCGCATCCCGTCGGACGTGCAGGACGCGCTGATCACCGTCTTGTCCGAGAAGACGCTGCCGGTGCCCGAACTGCGCACGGAAGTGCAGGCCGCGAAGGGCTTCAACGTGATCGCCACCGCCAACGATCGCGACCGCGGGGTGAACGAGTTGTCCTCCGCGTTGCGCCGCCGGTTCAACACAGTCGTGCTGCCGCTGCCCGCGAGCGAGGACGAGGAGGTCGCCATCGTCAGCAGGCGGGTCGAGCAGCTCGGCTCCGCGCTGGAACTGCCGACCGTGCCCGCGGCGGCCGAAGAGGTGCGGCGGGTGGTGCGGGTCTTCCGCGAGCTGCGCTCCGGCAGTACGGCCGACGGCCGGACCAAGCTCAAGTCGCCGTCCGGAACACTGTCCACGGCCGAGGCGATCTCGGTGATCACCAACGGAATCGCGCTCTCGGCGCACTTCGGCGACGGCGTGCTGCGCGCCTCCGACATCGCGGGCGCGGTGCTCGGGTCGGTGATCAAGGACCCGGTGGCCGACGCGGTGGTGTGGACGGAGTACTTGGAGGCCGTGGTCCGCGAGCGACCGGATTGGGCGGATTTCTACCGCGCCTGCCGCGAGGTCACCGGGTGACCTCCGGTGTCGAAACCGCCCCTGTGACCAGGGTATTCGGCATCCGCCACCATGGTCCCGGCTCGGCGCGCTCGCTGCGGATGGCCCTGGCGGATTTCCGGCCCGACATGATCCTCATCGAGGGGCCCGCGGACGCCGATCCGCTGGTGGGCTTCGTCGCCGCCGAAGGGATGGCCCCTCCGGTCGCGCTGCTGGCGTACGTGCCCGACGCCCCCGCCACGGCCGCGTTCTGGCCGTACGCTGTGTTCTCCCCCGAGTGGCAGGCGCTGCGGTACGCCACGGACAACGCGGTGCCCGTACGGTTTTGCGATCTGCCCGCGAGCGTCACGCTCGCGACCGAGGACGAGCCCGGCGACCGGTTCGATCCGCTCGCCGCGCTCGCCGAAGCGGGCGGCTACGACGACGCCGAACGCTGGTGGGACGCCGTCGTCGAAACCGTGCCGGACGCGGACGCGTTCGACGCGATCACCGAGGCGATGGGCGCGCTGCGGGAAGGCGCCGAGCGCGACGCCACGCATGGCGACCCGACGTCGGCCGCGCAAGACGACCCGGCGCGCCAGGGGCCTGCGGGCACCGAACCGGCTGATGACCGACCGACCGCCGAATCGGGACGCGATCGAATGGCCTCCACGTCGGAGTTGGATTCGGTCGCGGAGGCAGTAGCCGAATCGGCCCTCGTGCCGGAACCACCGCCCGAACCACTCGTGGTCGACGCCCACACCCTCCGGCGCGAGGCTTATATGCGCCAGACGATGCGCAAGGCCCTCAAAGACGGTGCGATGCGGCTGGCGGTGGTGTGCGGGGCGTGGCACGCGCCCGCGCTCGCAGGCGCGCTCGGTCCCGCCGCGCCGGACGCACGGATGCTCAAGGGCCTTCCGAAGATCAAAACCAGGCTCACCTGGGTGCCGTGGACGCATTCGCGGCTGTCCACGACCTCCGGCTACGGCGCGGGCGTCACCTCGCCGGGCTGGTACCACCACCTGTTCACCGCCACCGAGCGGCCGATCGCCCGCTGGCTGACCAAGGTCGCCGGTGTGCTGCGCGCCCACGATCTGCCCGTCTCCAGCGCCCACGTCATCGAGGCCGTCCGGCTCGCCGACACCCTCGCCGCGCTGCGCGGTCGCCCGCTCCCCGGTCTGTCGGAGGTGACCGAGGCCACCCGGTCGGTGCTGTGCGGCGGCGACGAGACGATGCTGCGGTTGGTGATCGGCGAACTCGTCGTCGGCGAGGCGCTCGGGGCCGTTCCGGAGCAGACGCCGACCGTGCCGCTGGACGCGGACCTGCGCGCCACCATCCGGTCGCTGCGGATGAAGCAGGAGCCCTCGATCCGCACCGTCGACCTGGATCTGCGTAAGGATCGCGAGGTGCGGCGGTCGCGCCTGCTACACCGGCTGCGGGTGCTCGACATCGAGTGGGGCACGCTCACCACCAGCGACGTGCGCAGCACGGGCACCTTCCGGGAAACCTGGATGCTGCGATGGCAGCCCGAGTACGCGATCTCCATCATCGAGGCCTCTCGCTGGGGCACCACCATCCGCGCCGCGGCGGAGGCGAAGATTCTCGACACCGCCAGCCGCGCCGACCGCTCGGTCGGCGAATTGACCGCCGCGCTGGAAGTCGCGCTGCTGGCCGACCTGGGCGGCGCCACCGACGGATTGATCGCCCGGCTGGAATCCACCGCGGCGCTCGACCACGACGTCACCCACCTGCTGGCCGCGCTGCCCGGCCTGATCCGCACACTGCGTTACGGCGACGTGCGCGGCACCGACACCAAAGCGCTGGCCCACGTGGCCGATGGGTTGCTGGTGCGTATCTGCGCCGGCCTGCCTGCGGCGGTCACCGGATTGGACACTGACGCCGCCACCGATCTGCGCGGTCTGCTGGACGCGGCGCACACCGCCATCCATACCAGGGACGACGGCTGGGCCACCGGTGAGTGGCTCGCCGCATTGCGCCGGGTCGCCGACCGCGACGACGTACACGGCGCGCTGGTCGGTCGTGCGGTCCGTTTGCTCGCCGACGCGGGTCGCATCGATGACGCCGAATCCGCGCGCAGACTGTCCGCCGCCCTCTCGGTGGGCGCCACCGCCGCGGCCAAGGCGGCGTGGATAGACGGATTCCTCGGCGGTCGCGGCCTGCTGCTGGTGCACGATCGGGAGTTGTTGCGGCTCATCGACGACTGGCTGCGCGGACTCGGCGACGACACGTTCGTCGAGACGCTGCCGCTGCTGCGCCGTACCTTCGGCGCGTTCGAATCGGGTGAACGCCGCGCGATCGGGCAGGCGGTCCGCGACGGCGGAGCGGTATCACCGGCGGCGGCCGTCGCGGGCATCGACGCCGATCGAGCCACGACCGCGGTGCGCACCGCGGCGGAGATCCTGGGGGTTACGGTATGAGCGGTCGGACCCGGAGACGGCAGCGGCGCGTAACCACACCGGGCCCCGCTCACGCCGCAATCGGACACCGCGAGCGGTGCGGCCGGAAACGACACGCCATGACCACGCAGCGCCCCGCTGATGCCGAAAACCGGCACAGCATGAGCGGCCGGACCCGAAAGCGGCAACGCACCACGCGCAGAACTCCACTGATGCCGAAATCGGGCACAGCACGAGGCTCCGTAGCGGAAGCACAGCGCAATCACGCAGGATCACGGCCCCTGCCGAAAACCCACACAGCATCAGCGGCCGGACCCGAAAGCAGCAACGCACCACGACCACACAGGCCCACTGACGCCGGAACCGGACGCAGTATGAGTGACAAGGCAGCGGGGCGAGGCCGCACCGGCGCTCTCGCCCGTACCGAGGAGGACAAGCCGTGACCGACGAAGCACAGTCTCGGCGTTGGCGATTGGTGCTCGGCGCGGCCGCGGAGGAAGGACTGGGCGGGCTGGGCTCCGGCGCCGACGCGGCGATGGACCGGGCGCTGTCGGCGCTGTACAACACCGATGAGGAGACCTCGCCCGGCAAGCGCACCGGTGGTTTGCAGGGCTCGGCGCCGCGCGTGGCCCGCTGGCTCGGCGATATCCGCAGCTACTTCCCGGCCTCCGTCGTCGAGGTCATGCAACGCGACGCCGTGGAGCGGCTCGATCTCACCCAATTGCTGCTGGAGCCGGAACTGCTCGATGCGGTGGAACCGGACGTGCACCTGGTCGGCACCCTGCTGAGCTTGAACCGGGTGATGCCCGAGACCACCAAGGCCACCGCGCGCATGGTGGTGGAGAAGGTGGTGCGGGAGATCGAGCAGCGCATCGCGGCGCAGACCGTCGCCGCGGTGTCCGGTGCGCTGAACCGCGCCGCCCGGGTCACCCGGCCGAAATTGCGGGATATCGACTGGGACCGCACCATTCGCAAGAACCTAGCCACCTACCTGCCCGAGCATCGCACCGTGGTGCCCGAACGCCTGGTCGGCTACGGCCGCAAGGCTCAGGCGGTCCGGCGGGACGTGGTGCTGGCCATCGACCAGTCCGGTTCGATGGCCGCCAGCGTCGTGTACGCGTCGGTGTTCGGCGCGGTGCTCGCCTCGATGCGGTCGCTGCGCACCTCGCTGGTGGTCTTCGACACCGAGATCGTCGACCTCACCGACAAACTCGACGACCCGGTAGAGGTGCTGTTCGGCACCCAACTGGGCGGCGGCACCGACATCAACCGGGCCCTCGCCTACTGCCAGTCCCTGGTCACCCGCCCGGCCGATACGTTGTTCGTCCTGATCTCCGACCTCTATGAGGGCGGCATCCGCGACGAGATGCTGCGCCGCGTCCGCTCGCTACAGGATTCCGGCGTACAGGTCGTCGTGCTGCTCGCCCTCTCCGACGACGGCGCCCCCGCCTTCGACCACGACAACGCCGCAGCCCTCGCCGCACTGGGCATCCCGGCCTTCGCCTGCACCCCCGACAAATTCCCGGAACTCTTGGCACTGGCCCTCGACCGCGGCGACGTCCAGTCCTGGGCCCACGCCAACGCCGCCCAGCACTGACGCGAGTCCCTCCGGGTCTGCCACGCGGGACTACTTGTGGTCCCCAAAGTGGTTGTCCCGCAGGGGCAAGCAGGTCAACTCAGTGGGGCCATCCATGGGACTGCGTTGTGGGCAAAGCTCTGCTTGACCGGCACCAGGTCGGAGTGATCGTCCAAGGCGGTGATCGTGACCCCCACCAAGCCTGCTTCATCACCTTTGGAGGCGACCGACGAACCACACTTCGGGCAGAATCCTCGGCAGATCTGCGGGAACGTCTCGAACCAGGTCGGTTCCCCGCCCGGTCCGGTCCACGCGAATCCCTCCTCCGGGAAAGACACCCAGGACATCACCGGGGCGCCTGAAAGCCGCTGGCAGTGCTCACATGAGCACAGGTGAGGGAAGTCCGGGTCGCCGGCCGCGGAGAACCGGATATTGCCGCAGAGACAGCCGCCGTTCACATCGCTCCTTCCTTTTGACACCATGTCGTTTCATCCGATGCCGCGCGTTGTCGGCCAACGGCGCCCGGCGCTCGGCGAGGCCTTCACCGTCGCATCGAGCGGGCACGCCCACTGTGTCACACAATCGACTGCGAGTCCGCTTGCATGGTGCGGAGAAGCTCCGTGAGGTACGGCAGGTTGAGAGGTTGGAGCATGGGGGTGGAGGCGGCCGGGTCGGCGCAACGACGCGCGGTCGAACATGTTGCGGCGTCGGCTTCGGGGCGCCCATTGGATCCGCGTTTGCGGATGACGATGAACTTCCACCCCGACCGCATGGTGGCTGGGCGTCTGATTCTGGACAAGATGGCTGACGACGGCGTCTATCTGTCGCAGTTCGCGACCGGAACCAGCAATGGAGGCCTGACCGCCCACCCCGGCGGCGACCGATGGCGCTGGGAAAGCCGTATCTTCGCCGGCGCCTACGACCACGCTCCGGCCACCGAGCGTCCGGTCTATGGTGCCTTGAACTTCCGTGACGATCCGCGCGGCGGTGCGGCGCGGTTCGGTTCGTCGTTTTTCCGGCTGACCGCCGACACGCTAGCACGGGCGACGTTCTGCTATCCCGACAGCTCCACCGAACCCACCGATTTCGCTGTCGCTGATCGGTTTTCGCTCATCGCGCTGGCCAAGACCGACGACCTCGACGCTCTCGACGGCCACATCGAGGCACACATCCATGGCCCGGTCCGGTTCGACCGGGATGTGGAGGCATTGGTGCTGGATCCCAGCTATCGCGGTACGCCGGTGCACGAGGCCGCAAACCGGCTCGGATGCCGGGTCGAGTGGCATCCCGGCTTCCTGCTCGGTGTGGACCGATTGCGCTGTCACCCCAATTTCCGCGGGGCACGGTACGTCGAGCTGGGAACCGAGATCGCGGTCGGCGGCCGGCTCGATCCCCGGATCATCGGTGACGCCGCCCGCACCGGTCGTTACGATCCGCAAGACCTCAAGAAGGTGTGGCACTATCTGGCCCGATTCGGCGCGACTGAACCAAGCCCGCCACGGTAGCCCCGAATTGGTGCCGAGAACACCACCGACCGTGGCGGACGGCCAGGCGCGATGGCTCTTGGCGGTGCCGTTTCCGCCCGAAGTCACCCAACGGATGGTCAGTGCCCCTGAGCAAAATGCCACCGCGTGGGTCGACGGTTCGCCGTCAGAGCTCGAGCCGATCGTTACGTCGCCGACCCACGTCGCCTGGCCGGGAAGCGCGAGGCCTGGGAAGGTGCGGCGCCGCGCCCCCTTCAGCGGCTCGGTCAGTTGGTCTCGGTGAGTAGACGGCGTAGCGCCGTGGGGGTGTGGCCGAGGTGTTCGCGGACGGTGCGGGTCAGGTGTGCCTGGTCGGCGAAACCGAGGTGCGCGGCGAGGTCGGCGAGGCCGGTTTCTCCGTCGGTGAGCCGGTCGATGGTCCGGCCGACCCGTACTCGGTTGCGGTAGCGGGTCAGCGACAGCCCCATGTGCCGCGAGAACACCCGGCTCAGCCGGTACGGCGAGACCTTCAGCGATGCGGCCAGAGATTGCAGGCCCACCGATTCCGGTGCGTCGTCGATGATCGCCTCGCGGGCCGCAGTAACCAGCGCCCGGTCGGTCGGCCGCGATCGAGGGATCGGCCATCCGGCGGCGAGTGCGACGAGCCGGACAAGCTCCTCGGTCAACGCGTAGTCGATGTCGCCGCCTCGGACGGCAGCGAGAACACGGTGGTGCGCGAGATCGATACGGGCATCGATGTACACCGCGCGCGGATCGACGGCCCCTTCCCAGCGGCCGGGCGCGACGGTCACCACGGTGCAGACGTCGCCGCCGACGGGATGGGCGAACCGTTCCTCTTCGCCCGGTACGCCCAGGTAGCCGACTGTCGGGTCCAGGTCGGCCCGGTCGCCGTCGGACTGTCGCTGGAACCGGCCACGGCGCACGAGCACGAGGCGATGGTCGTCGCGGACCTCCGGGGCCGAGAAGTGGGTGTGGTCGGAGCGGCAGGTCACCGTGGTCACGGTGAACTCGGGCCGGGCGGCAACGGTTGTCGTGGACAGCACCTGCGGACCGTACGCCGAGGGTACGACGAAAAACGCCGCGCAAGGATCTTCAAGACCCGCGGGTGGGCCGGCGGGAATGCTGAGACGGCAACCGAATCACCGCGGCCGACCAGGAGGACCCCATGGCATCCGTTCACAAAGAATTCGACATCCACGCCACGCCCGAGCAGGTATGGGACGCTGTCAGCGATTTCGGCGCGGTGCACGAGCGGCTCGGCCCGGGTCTCGTCACCGACGCACGGCTCGACGCGGACACCCGTACCGTCACCTTCGCCAACGGCACCGTGGTCGTGGAACGGCTCATCGACCTCGACCCGGTGAGCCGGCGTATCGCGTACTCCATCGTCGGAGGCAGTCTGCATTCCTCCCATCACCACGCCTCGATGCAGGCGCTGCCCGGCAATGACGGCGGGACCCTGGTCGTGTGGCACACCGATGTCCTGCCCGAGGCTCTCACTGTGCCGATAGCCGAGTTCGTCGAACAGGCGTCGGCTGTCATGCGCCGGACCCTGGAGGCAGGGGGATCCCAGGAGCCGGGTGGCAGCGAACTCGCACCGTAGGGCGCTCATCGGGCAGGCTGCGTGGCCGCGTGCCGCCGCGGCCGGTCGGCCAGGGTGACCCCGCCCGCCGCGGCCGTGGCGACCGCGGCGAGGGCGACCAGACCGGGCCAGCCGAACCAGCCGACGGCGGCCGCGCCGAATGCGGTTCCCAGGCTGCCCCCGACGAAGTACACAGACATGTAGGCACTGTTGAAGCGGGCAGGCGCGGACGGGTCGATGGCCAGGACCGTGCTCTGGTTGGCCACCTGGGCCGCGAACAGTCCGGCATCGAAGAGCCCGAGGCAGGCCAGGGTCACCACAGTGTTCGAGAGGGCAACGCCCAGGACAACCGTCGCGACAAGGGCGAGCGCGAGCCCCACCAGGATCACGTTTCGCGGGCCGACCCGGTCGGTCCATCCGCCGGCGATCCGGGTCGCGAGGACACCGGCGAGTCCGGCGCAGGCGTACAGGCCGATCCGTTCGGGTGAATATGAGGACGGAGGCTGCGACAGCGCCACCGCGAGACCTGCCCAGATCGCACAGAACGCGAAGAACCACAGCGCTCCCCGTGCCGCCGCCCGGCGCAGTGCGGCGAAGCGGGCGAAGAGCCCGGGAATCCCGCGCACCGTATCCAGATATCCGGCATACGTGCGACCCCACGCGGTCGGCAGGGTGGACAAGGACACCGCCGCGACCACGACACACGGCACAGCGAATACGAAAAGCATTGCTCGCCAACCGATCACGTCGGCGAGCCAGCCGCCGATGATGCGCCCGGCGAGGATTCCGGCAGATATGCCCGCGGTCACGATACCCAAGACCGTGGCCCGCCGACGACGCTGCGCGAAACGCCCCGCCACCGAACTCAGCTGGGCCCCGACCGCCGACCCCGCCCCGACCAGGCCCATGACGAATCCAAGGGCCCAAGGTGATCCCGCTACCGCACCAGCGGCGGAGGCAACCGCCAGCGCCACGAACTGGGCCGCCACCACGGCCCGTGGCGCGAACCGGTCGACCAGCGGCACGAGCAGAACCAACCCCACCAGATAGCCGACCGGCCCGCACGCCAAAGCGGTGCCGGTCGCCGCCGTAGAGGCGTGCAGTGAACCGGCAACCTCCGCGACGGCCGGTTGCAGTAGGTAGACACTCGCCGTCCCGAGCGCGGCCGCCAGCGCCATGAACCACACGACAGGCGCCCGCAACTCAGCATTCCCGGCATCCGGGATCCGTTCGCTTTCCATTGCATCGACGGTAGGAATCCCGGCATCAGGGTTCCGGCGAGAAATAGACAACACCGTCCCGTTCCCGGCCGCGCATGTATTCGCGACAGCAAGTCGGCGAGGAACGTCCCATGACGGCGCTTTCGCGTTCCGCGATCAAGACGGACGGACCGCGGTGACCTGGACCTATTCGTTCCAGCCCACCGCGGTCCCGTTGCGACCACTGGTATCGGCCCTCGTCGGCCGGACCATGCCCGCGCTCATGCGGGAGACACTCGCCGCGATGAAGAGCGGCGCGGAAGCAGCGGCAACGGATCAGCCGGGGTAACCCCCGGGGAATCCGCCCAACAGGGCGAACACCTGGATGGCAAGCGAAGACAGCAGATCCGCGATGGTCATCGGTTCCATGGCAACTCCTTGTCCGGATGGGCGAACAGGACGGCTCTGCGATCGTACGCGCGACGGAGCGCTTTTCCGGTCAGCGCCGCCGGGTGCGTGATGGACTGTCAGGAGCTGGTCAGCATGGGTTTCGACGAAACGGGACCCATCACGCCCCACGCCGTGGCCGCCGCGGGCACCACGAGGGGATGCAGTACGGCGGCCACCGCGAGCAACATGACAGCGGCAATGGTGTCCAGCCAGTAGTGATTGGCGGTACCCACCACCACGAGCGTGGTCAGCGCCGGATGGGCCAAGGCGAGCCAGCGCCACGGTGTGCGAGTCGCGGCGACGACGGCAACACCGAGCAGCAACGCCCAACCGACGTGCAGCGAGGGCATGGCCGCGAACTGATTGGACAGACCGCCGGAATCCGCCGCGCCGTAGACGGATTGGCCGTATCGCACGGCCAGATCGACGAAACCCTGGTCGGGCAGCATGCGCGGCGGCGCGAGCGGGATCAGGATGTGCACCGCGAGCGCGGCTCCCGTCAGCGCCGCCATGAGGTTCCTGGTCCAGCGATAGTGCTCCGGCCGGAACGTCCACAGCCACAGCAGGACTCCGACGGCCACGGTGAAATGCGCGCTGGCGTAGTAGAAGTTGGCCGGAACCGCGAGGAATTCGCGGTTCAGGAACAACGACTGCACCGTCTGCTCGTCCAGCAGGCCGAGCCGGTCTTCGAGTCCGAGCAAGCGGTGCGCGTTGACCAGGGCACGCCCCGTGTCGTCGGCGGTGATCAGACGGCCCGCGCGATAGCCGAGGTAGAGCACCGTGATGAGAAGAAGCTGCCCGACCGCCTCGCCCCCGCGACCGCGCACGGCCGCGCGCACCCGTTCGACGACTCCGCCCGACGCGAGCTCGAGCCCGGCGCCCGGACCCCCGAAGTCCACAGCGACCATCGCGCGGCCTCCTTCCCCGTTGAATCAGGCCGTTTACCGAGAATTAAGTGGAGTGGTAACCTCCGTTTAAACTAGCACTACCGAACGGACAACTTCAGCAAGATGTGACGGGGCATACAGCCGCCTGTCTCCAATTCGAGTTTGCTTGCAAGACAGGCGATCTCGCGTTTTTCGCTACCCATCGACCGCACCGCCGAGCACGCCAGACGCATGGCTGACGACCTGGTGCGGCCACCGGCTCCAGCCGTTCCACGCGCGATCCGCGCTTGCCTCAACCGGTGGGCGAATGTGGCCGCAGAGGGCTGAGCTTTCGCCGACATCGATCCGGCCCGATTCACGGCCTCTCACTCCGCCGGTGTGAATCCGGCACAACCCGCCCTGCGGCCACCAGCACACCCCAGGCGGCGCGTTTGCGGGCACACCCGTGTTCGCGATGCCGCTGCATGGCGACATGGGCTTCGGCGACCGTGAAGGGCTCCGGCGGTGCCGTGCATGTCCATTCCGCAGGCCACCGGAACGCCACCCGCTTCGCGGCGTCCGGGAGGCGGCGACGCCCATCGGAGCGTCCTGGCGAACCGGTCGGCCACAGACAGGCCAACGCGAGCGCGACACACGATCCGCCGCCGACAGTCGCGGCGGCACTGCACACCAGATCCCACACACTCAAGGCATCACGCCCCTTCGAGCGGCGGCACGACCTCCCGTCCTGGCGGTAGCAAGGACTGATTCAGCATGTCCAACACGTGCCGCAACGTTCGCGGCGCCACACCGACCTCGGTCGAGGCGCGAACATCGTCCATCGGAGGGAACGGGATGTTCCTCTCGGCGGCACGCTCACGCGGACTGAGCGTTTGCGGCACGATCCGGCCACGCACGACAAGCGTGTAATACGCCAGACGTTTCCATGCGCACCGGTCGATGCGGCATGCCCGATGCCGCCGCATGATCCGATGAGCGATTTCCACGTCCACGTCACCGCAGATCAGCGGTGGCTCGACAACGGTCTCGACCCCCATCACGCCCCCTCGCCGGACACGAGCCTGGACGAGCGCGTCCATGCGCCCTGCGGGCTGACGGTCTCGAGATCGAATCCCCTGTCGCAGATCAAGGCCGGTCGATCATCCACATGCCCCAGCTCGAACACGACGATCACATCGACACCGAGCCCTGCCGCGACGCCGAGCACGTACTCGATCGGACTGTCCACATCGACCGGTGGACGAACGGTGTACACGTAATGGTGCCCCAGTCCGAGAGCATGCCGCCACACCTCGGCGGCATGACGTGGGGCATGGATGCCGGACAGGTCATTCCGAATGAATCCCAATGATTTCGGCCTGCCCGCGATGGGCGGCTCGATTGCGTTCGCGTAGGTCATTGATTCCCCTCGAAGCTGGTCGGAGTACTGGAAGCACACCACCGCCTGAGCAGGCTGCCGCTGTCTAACAGAAAATTTCAGCAATTCGGCCCAAATCCCCTGGATCACCGCCAAACTGAGAGTGAAAGGCGATCGAACTGATAATGCCTACCAGGGGGTCGGAATGGGGAAGCAAGGCACAAGCGCGTCACTGCCGCGCCGGCAGATGGGTCGCTACCTGCGTGAATCGCGCGAGGAGCAGAACCTGACGCAGGGACAGGTAGCCACCATCATGGATTGGAGTGTGAGTACCCAGTCCAGGCTGGAGCGGGGAGATGTCGGCCGGCTGCGCGCACGTGACATCGAATTGCTCTGCCAGAATTTAGGTCTGGATCACGAGAAGAGCGCCGCGATGGTCGGCCTGTTCAAGCAGGGAGCCGAGAAGAGCTGGTGGCACAGCTTCGGCGATCTCATTCCTGAGACGTTCAATGTGTACATCGGTTTGGAAGCCAGCGCTCGGCAGATCGAGATCTTTCGACCCGACATCATTCCCGGGCTGTTGCAGACCAACGACTACGCGGCGACGCTCGACCGGATCTACTTTCCGAAAGACTCCGAGGAAGAACGCCGACGCCGCATCGAACTGAAGACCAAGCGTCAAGCGATCATCACGCGCAAGGCGAACCCGGCGACAATCGACGTCATTCTCGGCGAAGCCGTCCTGCACGCGGTCGTCGGCAATCCCAAGATCATGTCCGCGCAACATCGTCACCTTGCGGAGCTGAGCACGTGCCCGAACGTCACGATTCGAGTTCTTCCGTTCGGTGCGGGCTTTCCGGTCGGCGGACCCGTCGGACCATTTTCGATCCTCGACTACGGCCTCGACGCCGCAGGTGGCGTCGCGGAACCGACAGTTGTCTACGTTGAGGGCTTCACTGGTGCGATGTACTTTGAGGGAGAGTCGGATCTTCGGCGGTATCGCGAGGCCCTCACGATCATTCGACATACCGCGCTGGACGCAGTCGCGAGCAGGAGACTGCTTCGGCAAAGAATGAAGGAGTACTTGGCGTGAACATCGACCTATCCGGAGCCGAGTGGTTCAAGAGCACCCGTAGCTCGATGGGCCAAGATTGCGTTGAGGTCGCCTTCTTGGAGCAGGGCATGGTGGGGGTTCGCGACAGCAAGAACCCCAACGGTCCCGCCCTGGTGTTCGCTCCGGGCCAGTGGGATACGTTCACCAATGCCGTTCGACTCGACGGTTCCACCGGCGCAGCCTGAGCCACACCAGTTCCCGCGAGGACACGCCGCAGTCACGTGCGGCGCACAATGATTGTGCGCCGGTTGTCGCAGCACGGGATATTCGAGTCGTTCGCCGACCAGTTCGAACAGATCTGGGGCACCATCACCCCGTACTCAACGACGCAAGGATTCGCCAATGGGCTCACGGCGTGACTACTACCGAGATCCGAACGCACCACGGTCGAACTCACTGAAGCCGGGGGCTTCAGCGTTGGTGACCGACGAGAACGGGCGCGTGCTGATGCAACGCCGTGGCGACTCGGGTAACTGGTCTCTACCCGGCGGAATCATGGAAGTAGGCGAGACTCTTGAGGATTGCGCGGTTCGGGAGACCCGCGAAGAGACCGGGTTGGACATAGAGATCACTGGTTTGCTCGGTATATACACCGACCCTGAGCACGTAATCGAACACGCGGACGGAGAGGTCCGGCAAGAGTTCGCAGTGGTCTACTTCGGCAGGGTGACCGGTGGGGAAATCTCCGTATCCGATGAATCGACTTCTGTCGAGTTCCTACGACTCGAAGAACTCGAGACGCTGCCCATACACGAGACTGTCCGGCTCCGGTTGCAACACCACGCCGAACAGCGCACGAGTCCGTATCTTGGTTGAGAAAGATAGCTTTCTACGGCCGAGCGTTCGACGTCCTGGCGAAACAAGCCGCAACCCGGGATGCGGCGTGGATGATGATCCGGACGCGATCGAATCGCGGTCTAGTGCCTCGTCCAGGTAGGTTGCCTCGGTAACCGGGTGTCGGGTTGATCGTGGACCTGCTGCCGGTGGTGGCCCGGAAGCCGGAAGTGTTTGTGCGAGCGGTGACCCCAGAGGAGGGGCGGCGGTTGAACAGTTCCCGCGAGGACACGCAGCAGTCCCGTGCGGCGCACAATCATTGTGCGCCGCACGGCTTTTCAGAGATCGGCGATCGCGGCCAGTGGTGGCGTGCGCGCCGCCCGCACCGCAGGCCACAGCGCGGCCAGTACTCCGACCACCGCCGAGCTGACCAGGACCAGGACCAGCTGGCTCCAGGGGATGGCGATCTGGTCGAGACCCAAATCCCTTAGCGTGCGCAGGAATCCGACGCCGAGTCCCAGGCCGAGCACCATGCCGACGATCGCGCCGAACACCGCTATCAGCATCGACTCCAGATAGATCGTCCGGCGCACCTGGGCGCGCTGCATGCCGACCGCGCGGAGCATGCCGATCTCCCGGCGGCGCTCCACCACCGACAGCGCCAAAGTATTGACGATGCCCAGGATCGCGATCACCACCGCCAAGGCGAGCAGGCCGTAGAGAATGGCCAGCAGGGTGTTGATCTGCTTGCCCTGCGCTCCCTTGAATTCCTCCCGGTCCTGCACCTGCACCACGACGAATTGCTCGGTGGCCTTCTCCAGGTCGGCGCGCATCGCGCTGGTATTCGCGCCCGGTTGCGCCTTGATCAGCACGAGGAAGTTGGTCCGGAAGTTGAGCGGGACGACCTCGTCGTAGACCGTCTGCGACACCACCATCGGGCCGAGCAGCGGGTTCTTCTTGTACACACCGGTGACGGTGAGCGGCACCTTCTTGCCGTCGACGCTGGTCGGGGTCACCTCTTCGCCGACTTTCCAGCCGCGGTCGTTCGCTTCGTCCTCGGACACGAGCACGTCCCTGGCGCCGAGAGTGTCGCTGCCGCGCACGATCTCGTAGTTCAGCACACCGGTCAGCGGACCGTCTGGTGAGGACGCGAACACCTGATCGCCGCCGAGCTTGAACGCGGCCCCCCGCATTCCGACCACCTGCGCCACGTTCGGCACCTTCGTCCGGGCGGCGTCGGCGGCACCGAACGGCACCCCGAGCAATTGCGGGCCCGCCAGCACGTAGTCGGCCCGCACGCCCTTGTCGACCAGCACGCCGACGCTCTCCTTCGCCGAAGCGCCCAGCATGCCGATCGCCGAGACGAGCATCAGACCCAGCGTGAGCGCGAAGGCCGTCGCGGCGGTGCGGCGCGGATTGCGCGACGCGTTGTTGCGCGCCATGCGACCGATCGGCCCGAACGGGCGCACCAGCACGCCGAGCCCGCCGACCAGCGGTCGCGACAACGCGGGCGCGGCCAGCAGCACCGCGAAGATCAACCCGAGCGCGCCGACGCCGACCGTGGCGGCCGCCGTGCCACCGGTGCGCTGCGCGCCCAGCACGACGAGGACCGCGCCGAGCGCCGCGAGCACCGCGCCGAAGATCGTGCGCAGGCGCAGCGACTCCCCGATGGACGCGAATTCCTCGCGCATGGCCTGCACGGGCGGGATGCGCGAGGCGCGGCGCGCGGGCGCGTAGGCGCTGACCATCGTCACCGCGAGGCCGACCAGCAGCCCGACCACGACGGTGCGCGGCCGCACCGCCATCGATCCGGTCGGCAAGCCGAGATCGAAGGCGTTGAGCACCGCCGACAATCCGAACGCCAGGGCGACGCCGCCCACGAGGCCGACCACGCTGCCGATCAACCCGATGACGAACGCCTCCGCCACCACCGACGTGCCGACCTGCTGCCTGCTCGCGCCGACCGCGCGCAGCAGCGCGAGCTCCCGCAGGCGTTGCGCGACGATCATCGAGAACGTGTTGTAGATGATGAACGTGCCGACGATCAGCGCGATCGCGCCGAAGGCGAGCAGGAAGTAGTTGATGAAGTTGAGCGCGTTGGAGATTTCCTTCTTCAGGTCGGCACGCACCTGATCGCTGTTCTGCACTTTGTAGCCGGGCAGTGCCTTGGCGAGGTTGTCGCGCAACTCGTCGCCGGGAATGCCGGTGGCCGCCAAGTCGACGTAGGCGACGTGCAGGGCGTCGGTGAACAGCTTGCGCGCCTGCGTGTCGTCGAACAGCACGCCGATGAACCCACCCGTGTCGGAGGGAACCTCGTAGATGCCGGTCAGGGTCACGTCGATCGGATCGGCCTGGGAGGGGATGAGGATCTTGGTGCGGTCACCGATCTTCAGTCCGGCCCGGTCGGCCCCGCCGGTGTTGAGCGCGATCTCGCCGGGCCGGGCGGGCGGGACGCCTTGCAGGAACTTCTCCGGCTCCGCGACGGCCTTCTCCGGCGGCAGGTACGACTTGCCGAACGTCGGCGCCCCGCCGGTCTGCACGGCCTTCTTTCCGGTCGGATCGAGCAGCACCACCGGTCCGTTCACGCTCGGCGCGACCGTGCGGACGCCGGGGTACTTCCCCAGCTCGTCCACCACATTGTTCGGAACGCCTTGCGCCTGACGTTCTTTCGGGCTGACCCGAACGTCGACGCCCTTCGCCTCGTTGGCGAAGATTCCGTCGAATGTGCTCTGCAGGGTGTCGGTGAACACGAACGAACCCGCGATGAACGCGGTGCCGAGCACCACCGACAAGAGGGTCAGCGCGAGCCGCACCTTGTGCGCCGCTAGATTGCGCAGCGCGACCTTGCGCATCGGACTTCCAGCCATTACGCCCGCCCCCGAATCTTCCGCGAACGCCCGGTCACGCCTGCTCCAACGCTTTCATCCGGTCGAGCACGGTGTCGGCGGTCGGATCGCGCATCTCGTCGACGATGCGTCCGTCGGCGAGGAACACCACCCGGTCGGCGAACCCGGCCGCGTGCGGTTCGTGGGTGACGATGACGACCGTCTGCCCGAACTCGTCCACCGCCGCGCGCAGGATCGACAACACCTCCTCCGAGGAGCGCGAGTCCAGGTTGCCGGTCGGTTCGTCGCCGAAGATTATGTCCGGCTTACCCACGAGCGCGCGGGCGCAGGCCACCCGCTGCTGCTGTCCGCCGGACAACTCGCTGGGGCGGTGGGTCAGCCGACCGACCAACCCGAGCCGCCGCACCACCGTCTCCAGCCATTCGCGATCGGGTGTTCGCCCCGCGATGTCCAGCGGCAATGTGATGTTCTCCAGCGCCGTCAACGTCGGCACCAGGTTGAACGCCTGGAAGACGAAACCGATGCGGTCGCGGCGCAAGCGCGTCATCTGCTTGTCGGACAGCGAGGTCAGGTCGGTGTCACCGATGCGGACGGCGCCCGAGCTGGCACTGTCCAGTCCGGCCAGACAGTGCATGAGCGTCGACTTGCCCGACCCGGAGGGACCCATGATCGCGGTGAACTCGCCCTTCGCGAACTCGGCCGACACCCCGTCCAATGCCCTGACCTGGGTGTCGCCCGATCCGTAGACCTTGGTCAGTTCGATAGCGTGGGCCGCGACATCGGTCGATGCCGCCAGGTCGGCGGTGTCGGCGCCCAAGGCTTGCGAAGTCATGTCGTCCAGTCTTACCGGCATCGCCGCCGCACGCCATCAGGGAACACCCTGTGTTTCAGGCCTCACCTACGACCCACTCGAAGGCGGACGCTTTGGATCGGGCGCCTTCGAGGGTGCGGGAGCGGTTGGGTTCGCCGAGTTCGGACAGCAGGTCCTCCGACAGGTTGACCAGAGCGGCCAGGGCGGTTGGGGTGAACCAGTCCGGCCTGGTGGCGAACAGGATGTCCTCGGAGGCGGTGTTTCCGCTGGCACCCGGCGCGAAGGGGCAGCCGCCGAGGCCGCCGAGCGCGCCGTCGACCATGTCCGCGCCGGCCGCGACCGCGGCGAGGGTGTTGGCCACGCCCATGCCCCAGGTGTCGTGACCGTGGAAGACGACGCGCCGGGGAGTCGTCCGGTCCCGCACCGCCGCGACCAGCGCGGACACCTCACCGGGGTGGGCCTGTCCGAGCGTGTCGGCCAGGACGATGTCGTCCGCGCCCTCGGTGCGCGGGTCGCGGGCGATGGCCAGTACCCGTTCCGGGTCGACCGGGCCGTCGAACGGGCAGGTGAACGCCGTCGCCAGGCAGAGCTGGATCGACCCGTCCACCTCACGGGCCAGGCGCACCGCGTCCGGCATGGCGGCGACGCTGGCCTCGGTGTCGCGTCCGATGTTCGCCCGATTGTGCGCGTCGGAGACCGAGAAGCAGTACTGGAAATTCCGCACTCCCGCCGCGGCGGCCTTCTCCACATGGCGCGGCGTCGCCACCCATACCCAGCAGCGGCGCAGTTCCTCCGGCGTCAACGCGGCGACCAGCTCCATGGTGTTCGCCATCGGCGCGACCAGGTCCGGGCGCGCCATCGAGCCGATCTCCAGCGCGGGCACCCCCAGCGCGAGCAGGCGGCGCACGATGTCCACCTTGCGCTGCACCGGCAGCAGCTTGCCGGTCAGCTGCAGTCCGTCGCGCAACGTGACATCGCGCAGCACCGGCGCGGTCATCGCTGCTCCCGCGCCCGGTGGTGGCCGCACATCACGCCGCCCCATGGTTTCTCGCCCGCCCCGGTCGGATTCGGCTGCACCGTGGGCCTGCTGGTGCCCGGCGAGCGCGGTTCCCTCGCGTCGCGCCCCTTCGGACGCCTCCGGTCGTGTGGCCGCGTGCTCATCGCGCCTCCAACGCATCGATCTCGGCTTCGCTCATGCCGAGCAGGCCGGACAGCACCTCTCGGGTGTGCTCACCCAAGTCGGGTCCGACGCTGCGGATGGGCAAGGACTCTTCGCCGATCACCGGGACGATGCCGGGGAAGCCGACAGCCTTGGGCTCCGGCGCGCCGACGTCCACGGTGAACGACTGGATCATGTTGCGCGCCCGGTACTGCTCGTCGGCCACGATGTCGGCCGCGGTGTAGATCGGGCCACACGGAATAGCGGCGGCGTCCAGCAGCTTCAGCGCCTCGTCGCGGGTATGCCGAACCGTCCACTCCCCGATCGCCGCGTCCAGCCGCTCGCGATTGCGCCAACGGCCCGCGTTGTCCTGCAGGTCCGGGTCGGCGGCCAGGTCGGGCCGATCGATGACCGCCATGTAGCGCTGGAAGATGGCGTCGCCGTTGCCGCCGATGATAATGCTGGTGCCGTCCGCGCACGGGTAGGCGTTGCTCGGCGCGATGCCCTCCATCCGGCCGCCGACGCGTTCGCGCTGGATGCCGTAGGCGAGATAGTCCGGCACCAGCGATTCCATCACCGACAGGATCGCCTCGTTCAGCGCCACGTCGATCACGCGCTCCCGCAACGGGACCGGCGTGTCCGACTCGGCGCGGCGCTCGCGCTGGAACAGCGCCATCACGGTGCCGAACGCGGCGTAGATACCCGCGATGGAGTCGCCGATCGAGACGCCGGTGCGCACGGGTGGACGGTCCGGATCGCCCACCAGTTCGCGCAGTCCGCCGACCGCCTCGGCCACCGCCGCGAACCCGGGACGCTCCGACAGCGGGCCGGTCTGCCCGTAAGCGGAGATCCGGGTGATCACCAGGTCCGGATTCGCCTCGTTCAGCACCTCCGGCCCGAGACCCCACTTCTCCAGCATGCCGGGCCGGAAATTCTCCAGCAGCACGTCACAGCGCCGGATCAGGTCGAGGACGATCCCGCGCCCCGCCTCGGTGCGCAGATCCAGCGTGATCGACTTCTTGTTCCGGTTGATCGTCCGGTAGAGCATCGAGGTGTCGCCGCCGTAGAGCCGCCAGTTGCGCAGCTCGTCGCCCGCTTTCGGGCGTTCCACCTTGATCACCTCGGCACCGAAGTCGCCGAGGATGCGCCCGGCGGTCGGCGCGGCGATGTAATTGCCGAGCTCCAGGACGCGCACCCCGTCCAGCGGCCGAATACTCATGGCAACCAGTATGGGCTGTGTTGGTTTTTGCAGCGCCTGCGGCGCTGCGTGTTCACGGCCCCGAGAAGTCTCGCGACCGAGCGACCGAGACTCGCGACTGCGTCGCATGCGCTTCGGTCACTCGGCCGCGAGACGGGCCGCGAACGGCTCGTAAGACTCGCACCCGGCGGGGCTGGGTCGGTTTCGGGCGTCCCGCGATTGTCGAGGCAACCTCCGGTGCCGGGGGCAATACCCGTGATAACCCTGCGACCGCCGGGCCAGTCGACCGAATCCGCGGTTCGCGGTCAGGTCACTTACGGCATTTCGTAGTCCGACCTGCATATATGGCAGGCCGGGCTCCTCGGCGACGGCTCACAGCGACCCGAAGACACCGCATGGCCCCTCAACAGCCGGAGGCCCGGCAACCATGCGGGGTCCACGTTCAGGACGCGAGCAGCTGGGTGTCCTCGACGATCGAGTAGTGCTCGGCGTTGCCCGCGATGATGGTGCTCGTCGAGCCGTCGACGCCGACCGGAACATCGCCGGCCAGGGTGATGCGGGTCAGTTTGCGCGGCTGGTCGTCGTAGTCGTCGATGGCGTAGTGCTGGGTGGCGCGGTTGTCCCAGATGGCGACGTCGCCCGGCTCCCAGTTCCAGCGGGCGGTGTTCTCCAGGCGGGTCACCCGGTCCTGGAACAGCCGGAACAGCGCGTGGGACTCCGTGCTGGACAGCCCGACGAAATGCTTGACGAAATGGCCGAGCAGCAACGCCCGCTCCCCGGTCTCGGGGTGCACGCGCACCACCGGGTGCTCGGTCTCGTAGTAGGTGGACTCGAACTCGGCGCGGTAGGCGGCCGTGTTGGGACGCGGCGTCTCCTCGGCGCGGGCGTAGTCGTAGACGTTGGTGTGCACGGCGCGCAGGGATTCGGCGAGCCGCTTGAGCGGCTCCGGCAGCGACTCGTAGGCCGCGACGGTGGACGCCCAGGTGGTCGCCCCGCCGTAGGACGGCAGGTGCACCGCGCGCAGGATGGACGCCTTCGGGACGCGGTCGACGAAGGTGACGTCGGTGTGCCAGCTGTTGGCGCGGCCGTGCTCGGAATCGATCGCCAAGCTCTTCACACCATGCGAGGTGACCGTCGGGTGCGGGGTGGTCGGCGAGCCGAGCAGCTGGGCGAACTCGTACTGCCCGTCCTCGGTGAGGTGATCCTGACCGCGGAAGAAGATGACCTTGTGCTCCAGCAGCGCGCGACGGATCACGTCGATGGTGGCCGGATCCAGGTCTCCGCCGAGCCGGACGTTGTCGATCCGCGCGCCGATACGAGCGCCGAGCCTGGTCACCGAGGCTGTGGATGGGGTGGCGGGTGCGACCGTCATGAGATCACCTTCGCTGTCGAGATCGGTTACTGCTCCGGAGAGCAGACCACCCAAACGACCCCCCTGACCAGGGTTTTCGTCGCACTGATCGCAAACGGCGCGCAAGCACCACCACTTCGGCCCACCGAGCGCGAGCCCGAACCGGACACCGCCCAGCTCCATTCCGTTCTGCCGGGCGCTCCCCAAACATCGTCGGGACGACCGAGCTGACCCAGCCCCGCCGGGTGCGAGTCTTACGAGCGCCGCAGGCGCTGCAAATCAGACACAGTGCTCGCGCAAGTACGCCAAGTCCTCCGCGAGGCCGTCCCCTGGAGTCTCCAGCACGACCGGCGCGTCCGCCGTGCGGCACACCTCGGCGAGCAATTGCGGGTCGATGGTGCCGTCGGCGAAGTTGGCGTGCCGGTCGGCGCCGGAGTCGAATTCGTCGCGCGAGGAGTTCAAGTGGACCAGGTCGATCCGGCCGGTGATCGCCTTGATCCGATCGACGACGCCGATCAGCTCCTCGCCGCCCGCCCAGGCGTGGCAGGTGTCCAGGCAGAATCCGGCGCCGTACTCGCCGACCGCGTCCCACAGCCGGGCGATGGAATCGAAATGCCTGGCCATGGCGTGATTGCCGCCCGCGGTGTTCTCGATCAGGATCGGCACCGCGAAGCCGCCTTTGTCCTGCTGACGCTCGAACAGTTTGCGCCAATTGTCGATTCCGGTCTCCAACTCGGCGTCGGAACGCACATGCCCGCCGTGCACCACCAGACCGAACGCGCCGAGTTCGGCGGCCGCCTTCGCCTGCTGGGCCACCGCGTTGCGCGAGGGCATGCGCAGGCGGTTGTTCAGGCTGGCGACGTTGATCTGATAAGAGGAGTGGACCACGACCTCGATCGGGCTGGCGAGAATCTCCTCGGTCCGCGGATGCGGGGTGGGTTTGTCCCAGCTCTGCGGATCGACCACGAACATCTGGATGACGTCGGCGCCGAGTTTCTCCCCGAAGCCGATCGGGTCGCTGTCGAGCCGGACGTGTGCTCCAATGCGCATGCGGGTCACAGTACTGGCTGCTACCGACGACAATCGAGGTTGCGCCGCGAGGTGTTGCATCCCGATGGCTCATCGAGATACATGGGTAGTGTCCGCGCGCTCGACTCGACAAGGGGGTGTACAGGTGTTGCAGACCGGCGAGATCTTCGCGGGCTACGTCATCAAACGCGTCCTCGGCCATGGCGGCATGGGCACGGTGTACCTGGCCCAGCATCCTCGGCTGCCCCGCCTGACGGCGTTGAAGCTGCTCAAACGCGAACTGTACGCCGACACCGACATCCGCCGCCGCTTCGAACGCGAGGCCGATCTGGTGGCACGGCTCGATCACCCGAACATCGTCACGGTGTTCGATCGAGGCGCCGAGGACCGGCAGCTGTGGATCTCGATGCAGTACGTGCCCGGCGCGGACGCCTCCTGCGCGGACGTCGACGTGCTCGCTCCGTGGCGCGCGGTGCAGATCGCGGCCGACACCGCCGCGGCGCTGGATTTCGCGCACGCGAACCAGGTGCTGCACCGCGATGTGAAACCGGCCAACATCCTGCTGGCCAAGGCACCGATCGGTCAACCGGAGCGGGTGCTGCTCACCGATTTCGGGATCGCGGGCATCCGCGGCGCGGAGAGCACGATCGGCTCGTCCGGCACGATCACCGCGACACTCGCCTTCGGCGCCCCGGAACAGCTGATCGGCAGGCCGCTGGACGACCGCGCCGATCAGTATTCGCTGGCGTGCACACTGTTCTGGATGCTCACGGGGGCGCCGCCGTATCCCGGCGCCAACCCGGCGGCGGTGGTGAACAGCCATCTGTACGCACCGATCCCGGTGCTCAGCCGCGCACGTCCCGGTTTGCCGCCCGCGCTGGATCCGGTGCTGGCTCGTGCGATGGCCAAGCGGCCAGAGGATCGTTTCAACAGTTGCGCCGAGTTCGCCGCCGCCGCGAAATCCGCGCTGGCCGAACAGCGGGCCGGGCATCGGACGGCGCCGCACGGCATTCATCCCGACGGGTATCCGACCGCGCCGACGTACCACGCGGCCGCGCCGCAGCACCGACCGAGGCCGCGGGAAACCCCTCGACCGTCCCCGAGTTTCCTGCCGCCGCGCCGCCCGGCGCATCCCGGCCTGATCGAGTTGCCGAACTTGCCCATGCGCCCGGGCTCGGCGGTGCGACCGCACCAGCAACCTCCGGACGCTCGGCCTCCGCCGGGCGGTCCGACGCATGTCGATCGCCCGCGCCGCACCACGCTCGACGAGCGATAGGTGAGGCGCGATTACTGCTATGGTTTCGATGTTTTCCGTGGTCGGGCCCATCTCCGGCCACGCGTTCTTTTGCTGTACGCCTGTTCGCCGGTGGGTCCCGGCGGGCGGCGGGAAGTGGAGCAGTCATGCTGGCCAGCGGTGACGTTTTCGCCGGCTATGTCATCGAGCGGCAACTCGGCCGCGGTGGCATGGGCTCGGTATATCTGGCGAAACATCCGCGGCTGCCGCGGATGACCGCGCTGAAGCTGCTGAATCGGGAGATGTTCTTCGACAAGGAGGTGCGGGCGCGGTTCGAACGGGAGGCGGATCTGGTCGCCCAGCTCGATCACCCGAACATCGTCACGGTCTACGACCGCGGGCTCGAGGACGAGCAGCTGTGGATTTCGATGCAGTACGTCGACGGCATCGACGCCGCATCGGTGGAGCCGAAGTCGCTGCCGCCCGTACGCGCGGTGCAGATCATCAAGGAGACCGCCGACGCGCTGGACTACGCGCACGGCAACGGAGTGCTGCACCGCGACGTGAAACCAGCCAACATCCTGCTGGCCCGCTCCGGCGCCGGTCGCGGTGAGCGGGTGTATCTCACCGACTTCGGCATCGCGCGGCTGCGCGACGACACCGGCCACCTCACCCAGACCGGCACCTTCACGGCAACGCTGGCCTACGCCTCGCCCGAGCAGCTCACCGGCGCGTCGCTCGACCACCGTTCCGATCAGTATTCGCTGGCCTGCTCGCTGTTCTGGTTGTTCACCGGCACCGGCCCGTTCTCCGCGACGAACCCCGCCGCGGTCATCCAAGGGCATCTGCAGGGCACGCCGCCCGCGCTGAGCGGCGTCCGGCCGGGCCTGCCCTTCGCGCTGGACGGCGTGCTGGCCAAGGCGATGGCCAAGCGACCCGACGACAGGTACGGCAGTTGCGCGGAATTCGCCGCGGCCGCCAAGCAGGCGCTGACCGGTTCCAGCGCGCCGTCGATGCCGGTGGTGGGCGGTCCCCGCCCGGTCACCGGGCCGCAGCACCCCACCGCGGGCCCGCGCCCGGCCACCGGGCCGCAGATCCCCACCACGGGATCGCCGTATCCGGCTGCGCAAGGTCACTACGTCAGCGGCCCTGGCCACCAGGTGCACACCCCGCAAACCAGCGGGCCGAACGCGCTCGCCTCGGCGTCGCCCGCGACTCCGCCGCCCGCGCCGGTGGTGAACTCGCGGCCGCACACCGGTCCCGCGCCCCAGCCGACGGCCGCCAACCCATATCCCCAGCAGCAGGCCGGGTTTTCCACCTTCGCCCCGCCGCACGGCGCGCACGTGCACCACTCGGCCGCGCCGCCGCCCAAGAAGAACACCGGCCTGATCATCGGCCTGGCGGTGGGCGTGGTCGTGTTGATCGTGGTGGTGCTCGGCATCATCGGCGCCGTCTCCGATTCGGGCTCGAGCAACGCGGGCACGACGACCACATCGGCGGTGAAGCCGAATCTCGTCGACGCGACCCCGGAGTCGGTCAGCGCGGAGTTCCCGCGGATGGTGCCCGCCTCCAAGTCCGAGGAGGTCGGATACAACGGCGCCGAATGCTGGCTGGCCTCGCCGAGCTCGCCGCCTTCGCCGTCCAAGGGCGAACCGGACTTCGGTGACTGGGCCGCGCAGTGGCGCTGCTTCAAGGGCGGCAACAACGAGGATCCGTACTACCGGATCTACGTCTACAAGGCCCCCGCCGATGTGCAGGCGGTGCTGAAGGGCCTGCCCTCGTCGGCCGCCAAGTCCACCGACACCAACGGCGGAAAGTCCTACACCAATTACAAGTACGTCGACGACGGCGCCAAGATGGTCACCGCGTTCACCGGCGATCCCGATCGGACCCAGTACCTCATGTACACCGACGGCTTCTCCCACACCACCGTCGACGAGCTGCTGCGCTGGTGGCGCTCGGCTCCGCTGAACTGACCGATGCACCACACCGGCGAAGTCTTCGCGGGGTACACCATCGAACGCGTGCTCGGCCGCGGCGGGATGGGATCGGTGTACCTGGCCCGGCATCCGCGGCTGCCCCGGTTGACGGCGATGAAGCTGTTGAACCCGGACCTGTTCGACGACACCGAGTCCCGCACCCGCTTCGAGCGGGAGGCGGACCTCGTCGCACGGCTGGATCACCCGAACATCGTCACGGTGTTCGATCGCGGCGTCGAGGGCGACCAGCCGTGGATCTGCATGCGCTACATCGACGGCACCGACGCCGCGGCGCTGGACGCGTGGACGCTGCCGCCGCCACGGGCGGTGCAGATCATCGCCGAAACGGCCAAAGCGCTGGACTTCGCGCACAGCCGCGGCGTGCTGCACCGCGACGTGAAACCGGCGAACATTCTGCTGGAGCGCGTCGAGGGAGACCAGGAACGGGTCTTCCTCTCCGACTTCGGCATCGCCCGATTCCGGGACGACACCGGACGGCTCACCCAGACCGGCACCTTCACCGCCACCCTCGCCTACGCCGCGCCGGAGCAATTGTCCGGTGCGCCGCTGGATCACCGCGCCGACCAGTATTCGCTGGCCTGCACGCTGTTCCGGTTGCTTACCGGCACGGTGCCGTTCGACGCCACCAATCCGGTCGCGGTGATCCAGGGGCATCTCAACGCACCGCCGCCCGCGATCAGCAGGCTGCGGCCCGGATTGCCGGTGGCGCTGGACGGCGTGCTCGCCAAGGCGATGGCCAAGCACGCGGCCGATCGCTTCGACTCGTGCGGCGAATTCGCCGCCGCCGCGTGGCAAGCGCTGACCGCGCCCGCGGCGTGGCCCGCACCGAGTCATCCTCCGCTGCACGCGGAACCACCGCTCCCGAGCGCGGGCGGGGGCCTTCGTCCGCAGCGGCGTCCCGGACGGAGAGCGCGACTGGAGGCCGTGATAGGTCTGGTGCTGGCGCTGGGCCTGGCCGCTGCGCTCGCCGCGCCATCGTTCCACGACACCTCATCCGGCTCCGCCGCATCGACCACCACGGTGGCCACGCGGAACACCGACGCCACCACGCCGCCGACCGCCCAGCGCCCGACGACGAGCGTCTCGGCCACCGCGGACCGTGCCACCATCGGCGCCCGCGCGGCCGAGCTGAGCGCCGCGTTCCCGGACATGCTTCCGGAGACCTCCGCCCAGCGCCTGGTCCACTCCGGAACCGGGTACAACAAGGCGGGCTGTTTCGCCCACGCACCGGATTCCGCGACGACGCGCGACCACGAGGATCCGGATTTCGGCCCCTGGCTGGTGATGTGGAGCTGCTTCGGCGGGCCGAACAAGGCGTCTTTCGACTTCTACCTCTATGGCTCCCCGGCCGACGCGCAGGCCGCGCTAGCGGCGTTACCGGCCAACGACCGCGCGACCGCCACCAACAACGGCGGGCACAGCTACACGAATTACACCCTGCGCGACAGCCGGAACCTGCGGCCGCGAATGGTCACCGCCTTTTCCGCGGACCCGGGACGGGCCGCCATGCTGATGTACAGCGCCGGATTCATCGCCACCGAAGCCGAGTTCATGAATTGGTGGAAATCCGCGCCGCTGAATTGAGTTTCCCCCAGGGGGAGACGCGAGGGTAGGCACATGGACGACACCCGCTTCACCATCGGCGCCGTTGCCGAACGCACCGGCCTCAGCGTCAAGACGATCCGGTTCTACGCCGACAAGGGCGTCGTCCTGCCCACCGAAATCAGCCCCTCCGGCTACCGCCTCTACGACGTCCACGCGCTGGCGGAACTGGATCTGGTGCGGACGCTACGCGTTCTCGGACTCGACCTGGCCACCGTCCGGCGCGTGCTCACCCACGAGCTCGCGCTGTCCGAGGTCGCCGCGGCGCACGCCGACGCACTCGACACCCAGATCCGGATCCTGCGTCAGCGACGAGCGGTTCTGCGCGCGGTGGCCGGGCAGGGCTCGACCCCACAGGAGTTGGATCTCATGCACAAGCTCGTCACCTTGTCGGCTGCCGAACGTCATCGACTGATCGAGGATTTCGTTGAGGCGACCTTCGGCGGACTGGACGCCGACCCGGAACTCACCGAGTTGCTGCGCACCGCACTGCCGGACCTGCCCGACGATCCCGCACCCGGGCAGGTGGCCGCGTGGGTGGAACTGGCGGAACTTACCGCCGACACGGACTTTCGGGCGGCGATCCGGCGGATGGCCGAGTACCAGGCGCGCGAACGCGCCGAGGGCGATGCGACGGGTCTGCACCACGCACTCACCGAGGCCGTGCGCGACCGGGTCGAGGCGGCCATGGCGGCGGGTGTCACGCCCGGCTCTCCCGCGGCGGCCGAGGTGGTGGCCGACCTCGCCGCGCGTTACGCGGCCACGTTCGGCAGGCCCGACGATCGCGCGCTGCGCGAGTGGATGCTGGAACGCCTCGCGGTGGCCGATGACGAACGCGTGGAGCGGTACTGGCGGTTGCTCGCGGTGGTCAACGGCTGGGCCGCGCCGCCGAGCCTGACGCCGGTGTTCGCCTGGTTCACCGCCGCCCTGCGGGGCGTCCTGGCGGGCTACTCGAAGACGTAGTGCGCGAATTCGTGGGTCGGGTGGAAGCCGATCGCGCGGTAGATCCGGTTGGCCGTGGTGTTGTCGGTGTCGGCGAAGAGGCAGACCTCCAGGTTCTGGGCTCGCAGCTGCTTCGCGACGTGCGCGGTCACCGCGCTGGCGTACCCGTGTCCGCGGGCGTCCGGCGGGGTGTAGACCGGCCCGATCCGCGACCAGCCCTGGATCGGGATCTGATGCGCGGCAAGACTGACCGGTTGCCCGTCGCGTTCCCACAGCCACCACCGGCCCGCTTCGACGCGGCGCCGGATCGCGGCCTCGTCCAGTCCGGCCGCCATGCCGGACTCCGCGCGCATGGCCGCGAGCCAGTCGCCGCACAGGGCGACATCGGATTCCAGGGCGCGGCGTGGCGCTCCGGCTACGTCCGGGATCCGCAGCGCGCCGAGCCGGTGCAGCCGGGTGCGGTACGACTGCTGAAAATCTCTCCCCAGCAGTCCACACCAGTGCTGGGCGAAATCGGTCGCGTCCGCGACGACGCCCTCCACGCCCGCGCTTTCGGGGACGACCTCGGCCAGCGCGCGAGCCACCGCGGGAATGCCGTCGGGCGGTAGCGCGCCGAGGTACACGTCGCGACCGGACACGCGCATGGCGGCGCCTACCACCGCGGCATCCTCGCCGTGGACGGTAAGAAATCGCGATGGCTCAGCCGGGGCATCCATGCCCGTGACATGGTTGGCGACGCTCGTGGTGAGCACGGTGTGCCGCAGCGGATCGCGGAGCAGGAACGCCCCCGCGACCGAGCGGAACTCGGCGGCGTCGGTGGTGATCTCGATCCTCATACAGATCACGGTAGGCGCCTGAGATCTTGCGCGCCTTCGTTTCTCACGCCCGTCGCCGGGCCTGCGGGCGGCCGACCGGCCGGTTTCCGGTCAGTCCGCTTCGCCGCCACCCGCGCGGAGTTTGAGCAGAACCAGTCCCGCGGTGCAGGCGAGAATGAGTCCGGCGACGGTGATTTCGACGTGCAGTCCGGCGATGCCGAGCACCGCCCCGACGAGTCCGCCGATGAAGATCAGCCAGGCGAGCGTCCGCGACACGATCGTGGACAGCGAGCGGCCCTGCTGGTTCGACGCGGGATGCTGTGCCGTTGCCGACACGGCATCTTCTGCGGCGCGGGACGAACCACGCCGCGACGCTGTCGAGTAAGCTCCCATCATCTACTCCTCGATGACGCCGGTCAGAGAACCACAATCACGTTCTCACACAACGTGTCTCTCATCCTTAAACCGGCGTCTCACGCGTAACTTTGCTCACACACGCTACGACTCCGGGACGCCGGAAGATAGCGACACGTGCCCACGACACGCCGAAGAGACCAATTCGATATCTGAATCAGAACTGTTTTAAATGCGCCGTCCGGCGCATACCCAGCGACCACTCGCCTCGCCGGACCGACCGGCCTCGAGTAAGGTGAGTCCACTCGATACACACCGAGGAGCGTCACCGTTGGAAAGCAGCAGGGCCAAGATCGCCGGTCCGGCGATCGCCGTAGGAGCGGTTTCCATCGGGCTCGTCCTGATCGGCGCCTGTGGCGTCGGTAAGCACGACACCTACGTGCCGCCCCCGCCGCTCAAGGCAGGCGAGTACGCCGAACCCGTTGTCCACGAGAACACCACCGGCTCGACGACCCCCAAGGTCGTCATCCCGCCGTCGCCCAGCTGGCGGATCGCACCGGCCGACCAGCGGCACCCCACCCCATTTTCGGGCTTCATGAGCAGCACCACCGCTGAGCCGTCCCCGGGAAATCCGCACGACGACCCCACGCAGGCGGCGCCTCCCGAGGAGCCGAGGCCGACGGCCGCGCGAGCGCCGGCGAGCGACTCGACGGACGAAGCGCCCACCCAACTGCGGACGACGCCGCGAGACGACGAATGACGCGGTGGTGCGCGAAACGCACCACCGCGGCACTCCTTACAGTTCGGGCAACTCGTAGTCGCCGACCCGCGAGCTGAGCACCCGCAGATGCTCGAGGCCGCTACCGAGGGTGCGCTCGATCGCGGTCAGCCGGGCCACGTAATGGCTCACCGGGTACTCCGCGGTGACGCCGATGCCACCGTGCATCTGGATCGCCTCCTGCCCGATGTGACGTGCCGCGCGGCCGACCTGCAGCCGTGCGCGCGACGCGATCACCGGATCGTCGGCCCCGTCCGCCAGCGACGCCGTGGCGTACAGGCTCATGCTGCGCGCCAGTTCCAGCGAGACGTACATGTTGGCCGCTCGCTGTGTGAGCGTCTGGAACTTCGACAGCGTGACACCGAACTGCTTGCGCTGCTTGAGGTAGTCGGTGGTCAGTCGCAGCGCCTCTTCCATCGCGCCGACCGACTCCGCGCACAGGCTCGCCTGCGCGTGGGTCAGCACCGACTCGATGGCCTCGGTCGCGTCCGCCGCGCCGAGCCGCTCGGCGGGCGCGTCGGTCAGCTCGACCTGCGCGCCGCGCTGGCCGTCCACCGTGCGGTAGGACTTGCGGACCACACCCGTCGCGTCCGGCGCAACCAGGAACAGACCGACGCCACCCTCGGGCAGCGCGGCGCTGACCACGAGTTCGTCGGCGCTGTCGCCGTGCGCGACGGGGTTCTTCACGCCGGTCAGCGTGTACGAATCGCCCTGCGCCGTGGCGGTGGTCGCCAGTTCCGCGGCCGGCCAGCGCACCCCGGGCTCGGCATGGGCGAAGGCCAGCAGCTTCGCACCCGAGGCCACCTCGGGCAGGATCCGCTGCCGCTGTTCGGCGCTGCCCGCCGCGGCGACCAGGCCACCGGGCACCAGCACCGCGTCCAGGATCGGTTCCGGCGCGAGCCTGCGGCCCACCTCCTCGAGCACGACCATGGTCTCCACCGGACCGGCGCCGACGCCGCCGTCCTCCTCGGTGAAACTCAGGCCGAGCACGCCCAGTTCGGCGAGCTGACGCCACACGTCGCGGCTCCAGCCCAGTTCGGAGTCCACCACCTTCAGCCGTGATTCGGCGTCGTAGTTGCGCGCGAGCAGGTCACGGACCGTGTCGCGGAGCATGACCTGTTCATCGGTGAGATCGAAATCCATGGTTGCGCCTCACAATCCGAGGATCGTGGAGGCGATGATGGTGCGCTGCACCTCGCTGGAGCCTCCGTAGATGGTTGTCTTGCGGTAGTTCAGGTAGGAGGGGCCGCTGCGCTGCGCCCAGCCGGGCGAGGCGATGTCGTCCGCGCCCACCGGGATGGCGTCCGGTCCGGCGATGTCCAGCAGCAGCTCGGTGGCGGCCTGCTGGAGTTCCGAACCGCGCAGCTTCAGCACCGAAGAGGCCGGATTCGGCTTGCCGTCGGAGGAATTGGAGACCACCCGCAACTGGGTGAGTTCCAGCGCGAGCAGCTCGTTCTCCAGTTCGGCGATCCGCGCCGCGAACACCGGGTCCTCCAGCAGCGTGCCGTTGCCCGACTTGATCTTCGCCGCGTACTGCTTCGCCACGCCGATCTTGACCTTGGTGCGGCCGACGCCGGTGATTCCGGTGCGCTCGTTGCCGAGCAGGAACTTCGCGTAGGTCCAGCCCATGTTCTCCGCGCCGACCAGCTGATCGGCGGGTACCCGGACGTTCTCGAAGAAGACCTCGTTCACTTCGTACCCGCCGTCGATCAGCTTGATCGGGCGGATGGTGACACCGGGCGACTTCACGTCGAACAGCAGGAAGGAGATGCCCGCCTGCTTCTTCGCCGCGCTCGGGTCGGTGCGCACCAGGCAGAAGATCCAGTCCGCGTACTGGGCCAGCGTGGTCCAGATCTTCTGGCCGTTGACGATGTAGGAATCACCGTCGCGAACCGCCGTCGTGCGCAGCGACGCCAGGTCGGAGCCCGCGTCCGGCTCGGAGAAGCCCTGGCACCACCAGATGTCCAGTGCCGCGGTGGGCGGCAGGAAACGCTCCTTCAGCTCCTGCGAGCCGAAGTGGGCGATCACCGGGCCGACCATCTGCGCGTTGAACGTCAGCGGCTCCGGCACCGAGGCCAGCTGCATCTCGTCCTGCCAGATGTGGCGCTGCATCGGCGTCCAATCCTTGCCGCCCCACTCCACGGGCCAATTGGGCACCGCGAGGCCGTGGTCATTGAGGATCTTGTGCGCGGTGACGATGTCATCTCGGGTCAGCTCACGGCCGTCCCGGACGCGCTCGCGAATGTCGGCCGGGATCTCGGTCCGATAGAACTTGCGCAGTTCGTCGCGGAAGGCGACGTCGTCTGGGGACAAGGATAGTTTCATACGCATCTCCCTGCGTGTCTCGTACGTCCGAGTCCAAACTACCCCCCGGTAATCCTGCCCTGTCGACTGGATCACAGGTGCGGGACACACTCGCCGTTCGCGGCATCGGATTCCGCGCCGCTCCCCGGGACGGCGACCGGCGCGAGCTGGTACGTTGCTGCAGGTGGGCCGGGGGCCCACAGGGTTCGGTATCGAGGAGAACGAGTGAACGGCAGGACCATCGCACGCGCCGCGGCCGCCGCGGCATCCCTCGGCATCGGCGCGGTTCTCACCTTCTCCGCGCCCGCCACCGCCGAGCAGACCCAGGCGCCGGTGGACACCGGCCTGGCGCATCTGACCGACATCGCGGGGGCCGACCCGTCCGCACAGGAGGGCATCGCCGCGCTCACGCGCTACGCGGGCTTGATCGACGCCGCGCACCTGCGCGAGGTCTCCAGTGTGTTCACCCCGTTCTCCTACGCCGCGCCCACCTTCGGCTGCGGCAGCAACGGCCCGATCACCACGATCATCGCCGCCGCGACGACCGAGGGGACCGGCAACGGCCGTGACCTGAACGTGGAGCCCGGCGAGCTGCGGTTCAGCGCGACTCCTTCGCACTCCGGCGCTCCCCTGGCCTCCGGGCTCGTGGTCGCCTGGGTGAACGTGAACACCGGCGCCAGCGGCATCGACCCGCTCGACGACGTGACCGAGTACCGCCAGCCCACGCTGTCCAAGACGGTCCGCAGCGGTCCCGGCACGGTGCTCGCTTCGATGTGGGGCATCATCGACTACCCGTTCGCCCACTGTGTGATGACTCCCACCGTGGGACTTTTCACGGTGCCGGACAACCCGCCCCCGCCGCCTTCGGCTCCTGCGCCCAACCCCGCCCCTGCTCAGCCCGCGCCGAGCGGCTCCGGCGGCGAACCCACCCCGTAGCAACGTTTCGTCGCTGACGTCGGCCGACCGTCGTGCCCGGCCCCGACCGTCCGAGGCCCGGCCGCTCGATGCGACCGCGCCGTCGCGTCGGTAATCGAACGGCCAGGATGGCCCGATGCGCCGCATGGACTCCCGCCACCCGTCGAGCAACCGGGCACCGGCTGCTCCACGCATCGCCGAACCGACCGCGTGCCGGGCAGGTGCCTCTCCCTATCGGACGGCGGCGAAGAACGCGCGGATGTCGGCGACGTGCGCGTCCGGGCGTTCCATCGCGATGAAGTGGTTGCCCGTGTTGCCCTCCGGCCAGTGCACGATGGTGTTGTCGCGCTCGGCGAGCCGCCGCATCAGCGCGGAGCCGCCGCCGTACGTGCCGGTCGGCACCGCTTTCTGTCCCTTCGGCCAGGTGAACCCGCCGTCGCCGAGGCCGTTGTACATCGGCCAGGACGACGAGGCCGCCGTGCCGGTGAACCAGTACAGGCTGACGTTGGTCAGCAGCTGATCGCGGCTGATCACGTCCTCCACCCGGTCGGCGAGCGGGGCAAACTCGGTGAACTTCTGCATCAGCCAGGCGAGCAGGCCCACCGGTGAATCGGTCCACGCGTGGGCGAAGGTCTGCGGGGCGGGGCGCAGCAGGACGTGATGGTCCACGCCGCCGGTCATCCACTGCTGCATGAGGTCCCACTCGGCACGTTCGTCCGGCGTCATGGTGGGCACGTCCGCTTCGGTGGGCATCCCGATCCCGCCGTCGAGGTGCACGCCGATCACCCGGTCCGGCGCGGCGATGGCGAGTTCCGGCGCGACGTAGGCGCCGAGATCGCCACCCTGTGCGCCGAAGCGCCGGTAGCCGAGCCGATCCAGCAGGGTCAGCCACATACCGGCCACTTTCGCCGGTGTCATGCCTGGCTCGCGCGGCCCGTCGGAGAAGCCGAAGCCCGGCACCGAGGGCACCACGACGTGGAAGGCCTGCGCGGGATCGAGTCCGTGCGCACGCGGATCGGCGAGCGGGCCGATGGTCCCCGCGAATTCGGCGAACGAGTTCGGCCAGCCATGGGTGAGGATCAGCGGCGTCGCGTCCGGTTCCGGCGAACGCACATGCAGGAAGTGCACGTCCAGCCCCTCGATGCGCGTCTTGAACTGCGGGAACTCGTTCAGCGCCGCTTCCTGTGCCCGCCAGTCGAATCCGGTCCGCCAGTACTCGGCCAGCTCGCGCAGATAGTCGACCGGCACGCCGCGATCCCAGCCCGTGCCCGGCAGCTGGGCGGCCCAACGGGTGCGAGCGAGCCGATCGTGCAGGTCGTCCAGGTCGGACTGCGGAATCTCGATGCGGAACGGGCGAATGGCGGTGGTCATCGGTACGCCTCCTCGGCGGTCGGTGCTGCGGTACAGCGATGACGTTAAGCAGCATCTAGGACCGAACATGTCCTAGATTTCCGGCATCATCTGATTCGTGAACGACACTCCCGCCCGACTGCTTCGCCTGCTGTCGCTGCTCCAGACGCCACGGGAATGGCCGGGCAGCGAATTGGCCGAACGCCTCGGTGTCACCGACCGCACGGTGCGCCGCGACATCGATCGGCTGCGCGAACTCGGCTATCCGGTGACCGCGACGCTCGGCGCTGCGGGCGGATACCGCCTCGCGGCGGGCACGGCGATGCCGCCGCTGCTGGTCGAGGACGACGAGGCCGTCGCCATCGCGGTCGGGTTGCGGGCCGCCGCCGGGTCCGCGGTGGCCGGGATCGAGGAGGCGTCGGTCCGGGCGCTGGCCAAGGTGGAGCAGGTGCTGCCCGCGAAGTTGCGACGCAGGGTGCGGGTACTCGCCGTCGCGCTGACCCCGCACACCGCCGACGGGCCCACGGCCGACCCCGAGGTGCTCGCCACGCTCGCGGCGACCGTGACCAACCGGGAGCGGGTGCGTTTCGCCTACCGCGACGAGGCGGGCGGCGAGACCAGGCGCAACACCGAGCCGGTCGGCCTCGTACCCGCCCGGCGGCGCTGGTATCTGGTCGGCTACGACCTCGATCGGGCCGGCTGGCGGGTCTACCGCGTCGACCGGATCGACCGTCCGCAGCCCACCGCCGCCCGCTTCTCGCCGCGTGCGCTACCCGCCGCCGATGCCGCCGCCTACGTCGCGGGCCGCCGCACCGACTGGGGCACACCGTCCTTCCGGCTCCGAGTGACCGTCCACACCTCCGCCGACCGTGTCACGGGGCGGCTGAGTGAAAGCCCCGGCGATGTCGTCGCGATCGACCCGGACACCTGCCGGATCGACGCCCGGCGCGACGACGCGCCGGAATGGTTGGCTCACCGGCTGCTCGCGCTGGGAGCGGACTTCGAAGTCCACGAGCCTCCGGAACTCATCGCCCATCTGCGGGCCATCGCTGACCGCGCCGAGCGCGCGATCAACCCACGGCAGGGACCTATGATCTGAGCTCGCCGGTCCCGCTTGCCGATGACAGCATCACCGGCCGCTTGCACAAGCAAGGCGTAATCAAAACCTCTGCCGGACAGCATATTCACCTCGCTGCGGTGTGTGGACCGCGCGTTCGGTGCCGGCTCGTGGACACGCGGTCCTC
Organism: Nocardia sichangensis; assembly: GCF_047200615.1. Classification (NCBI taxonomy): domain Bacteria; kingdom Bacillati; phylum Actinomycetota; class Actinomycetes; order Mycobacteriales; family Nocardiaceae; genus Nocardia; species Nocardia sichangensis. The sequence goes on along the minus strand of NZ_JBJZOK010000015.1, from coordinate 71,762 downwards.
CTGGCCCTGCGGCGCGATACCCGCGCGGCCGGATTGCCGGGCGCGCCGACACGGTGCCGCCGATCGATGTGGAGATGGACGCCGCTTCGCTCCCTCTTCGCGCGGATACCGCGACGGCGCTGAAGCCTGTGATCCCGACGACGGCGGCTCGACCTCAGCGAGAGAGCTGGATTCGGAGGAGAGCGCCGGATTCCGTGCTCGCCGTCAATTCGTCTGGACGGCCGGGGACGGCGGCGACCGCGGTGAGCGGCTGCCCGTTGAGCACGGCGCAGGTAGCGCCGGAGGTCGGATCGACGCGGATCAATTGGCCGGTGAGGGTGGTGACGTAGAGGATGCCGCTCGGATCGGCCAGAAGATCGTCGGCGAAATCCGGGAGACCGGCCAGTTGCGAGGACAGGTCGGCGACGGTGCTGCGGGACGCGGGCGCGTCGAGCGGGACGCTAACGATCCGGCCGAGCGGGCCGCCGTTGGCGGTCACGTAGAGCACGCCGTCGTGCACGACCGCGCCGTTGGCGGCCAGTCCGGCCAGCGGCGCCGCCCACTCGGTGTCGAGGGAGTCGTCGGGACGGACCTTGATCACGCCGGAGAGGGTCGCGACGTACAGGTTGCCGCTCGGGTCGAACGCCGCGCCGTTGGGCATCGGGAAGCCGGAGACGAAGACCTCCGGCTTCGGCACGGCCGCCGCCGGATCGAATCGGAGCACGCCGCCGGGACGGACGACGCTGACCGGCGCGTCACCGTAGACCACGTACAGCAGTCCGTCGGGACCGAGCCGCACCGCGCCGGGGAACTCCACCGGAACAGTCGCCGTGAGATTGCCGGCGGTGTCGTAACGCTGCACCTCATTGCGGTAGAGCCGCGATACCCACAGATTGCCCTGCGCGTCGTAGCCCAGGTTCTCCGCCCAGTCGAGCACCGGCACTCGCGCCGCGACGGCCGTGACCGCCACCGCGGGGTCGCAGGCGGCGATGGATGGCGCGGCGCCCGCGCCCGGCGCGAGCACTCCGGTGAGGGCCAGCGCCACGGCGGACAAGAGGAAGGCGCCTCGACGGCGGAGAGTTCGCAACGCGGGCACCTCGGGCTCCGGTAGGTATGAGTCGCCGCGGATCTTAACCGTTTCCGGCGCGGAATCGCGCGGTCCCACCCGCGACACGATCTTTGGCACTATCGGTGGATGCCATTCTTCGACGGCGCGCGCGGCCGGATGCACTATCGGCGGTGGCCGATCGAACACCCGCGTTACACCGTGGTCCTGCTGCCCGGAATCGGCCAGCACAGCGGCCACTACCACCGCTTCGCGCGCGGTCTGCGCCCCGCCGGTGAGGTATGGGCGCTGGACACCGCCGGGCACGGGTTGAGCGAGGGCGATCCGGAACGGCCCGGCACGCTCGCCGAGCTGGTGGCGGACGCGGTGCGGCTGGTCGAGCTGGCTCGTGGCGACCGGCCGCTGATCCTGATGGGCCACTCGCTCGGCGCGGTGACCGCGCTGGGCATGCTCGGGGCCGCCGGGCCGGAGTCGACCGATGCCGCAACGGGTTCGACGGTGCTGGACCGGAACTATCCACTGCGGCCCGCCCTGCCCTCGGACGCGCTGGCGGGCCTGGTGCTGTCGGGCGTCCCGAAACGCGCGCTGGGCGGCGGGGCGCCGGGCGCGCCGGGAACGCCCCTGCCGCAGCGTCTTCCGGTGCTCGCGGTGCACGGCGTGGACGACCGGCGCGCGCCGATCGATGCGATCAGGGTCTGGACTAGCCGCCACGAATCGGTAGATTTACGGGAGTACATCGACGCCGGGCACGACCTGCTGCACGAGCCGGTGCACGCGCGGGTCACTGCCGACATCGCGGATTGGATGCAGGGTGTCGTCGTGGGGTTGGCACGACATCCGTAACCGCACTTCGGACGAGGAAGGGGGACGGCGCAGATGCCATCGCAAGAGAACGGGTTCGGCGGAGAGCCGCTCGCGGAAGTCACCGCACCCGGCGTCGACATCGCCGCGCTGAACCGAGCGGTCGACGACGGCTCGCTGTGGATCGACGGCCTCCTGGTCGCCGACGGCGCGCACGAACGGTGCGCGCGCCAGTACGAGTTGCTCGCCGATCGGGTCGACGAGCAGATCCGCATCCTGAGCGCCGCCACCGCGTTGCCCGGCTTCGGCGGATTCGCCTCCGGCGACGCGCTGCGCGCCGGTTTCGAGCGCAAGGCCGACGGCGCGATCACCCGACTGAACGAATACGCCGCCGCCGCGCGAGAACTCGCCCAGACCTTCCGCGCCGCGGCCGCCGTTTACCAGCAGGCCGACGAGGCGCTCGCGCAGGCGGTCGAACGGGTCGACGTGACGGGAGCCGCGCATGCGTGAGATGCCACGCGCCGGGCAGCGGGCCACCCACCGGCGCACCGATCCCGCCTACGCGCCGAACGTCGAAGTGTTCGACAACCTCGCCCACGACGAGATCCACGCAAAGGTCCAGTTGCTGAACCCGGCCGTCCTCGCGGGCGGCGAGCAGGCGTGGAGCGACGCGGCAGCGCACCTGGCCGACGCGGTCTTCCAGGCGCACACCGAGATCCGCGCGGCCATCGCCGACGGCTGGCGCGGCTCCGCCGCCAAGAGCGCGGACGCGGTGGTGCGCGTATTCGAACAGAGCGGCCAAGACCTGGCCGACGTGTTCGCGGTCGTCTCGCAGCGCCTCGGACAGGCGAGCGACGCGGCGGAGGCGCTGCGCGCCGCGGTGACCGAGCCGTCCACCGGCGCACCGGATCTGGGGGCGGCACTGCTCGATCCGTCCCGGGCGACCAGCAATGTCGATGGGCAGAAGGCGAGCGAGCACGCCCGTCAGGACGTCGTGCGCGCGATGAACGACATCTACGCGGGGGTTTTCGTGCGCACCGGCACCGACGTGCCCGCGTTCCCCGACGAATCGGATCAATCGGCCGCCCCGGCTCCCACCGCCACGCCGACGAGCAAGATCGTCGGGACAACCCAGGTCGCACCCGACGCGCAGCCCACTTCGCTCGGGACGCACGCGCCGAAGCCGATCCACACGGTGGAGCAGAGCGTCTCGGCGACGTCCACTGATTCGACACCCGCCGACGAGACGCCCGCCACGTCCGCCGCCGCTGCCGCCGTGCCGACGACCGGCGCCGCGGTCGCGGACGAGACACCGGCCCCGGCCGCGCCACGAGTCGCACCCGCCGCCACGGCGGCGCTCTCGACGGTTGCGGCCGCCTCGGTTCTCCGCACCGCGCCCCCCACCGGATCGCCGGGTCCGGCGACCGCGCCCGCCTCGGCGACGAGCGAGCCGACGACGCTGCCCGCCGTGCCCGGCGTCGGCGGCCAGGTTCCGTCCGAAGAGCAGCGCAAGCGCGACGAGCGGCGAAAGCACGACGACAGCTCCGACGCGGCGGTCACCGGTCTAGGCGCCGGAGCGATGGGTGGCCTGATGGGTGGTGCGGTGGCCGCCGTCGACACCCCGCGCGGCGGTTCGAGTGTGGCCGCGAACGCCGCGAGCGCACGCTTGGCGCCGATCGATGACGAGGACGACGAGTTCGACCTCGATGATCTCCCCACGTTCCTCGAGCCCTCCGACGACGGCGGCGAACTCATCGGGTCGCTCGATCCGACCACACCGCCTGTGCTCGGCGAATGGACCGAGTACGAGTGAACTGGACGCTGACCCCGGATCAGTTCGCGCTGGCCTGGTCACGCACCGATGGGGATCGCATTCCCTATCCACTCGCCGTGCGCCTTTCGGCGCGCGACACCGCGGAACGCACCGCGCAGCTTCCCGCGCTCGACCGCTGGTGCGCTCAGGTGCTGGACGCGGATCTGGAAGCGGCGCTGCGCATCCTCGCCCAGCCGGACCTGCGCGTCGAGGTGTTCGGTCAACGTGACGCGGCGTCAGAACCGCCGTCGCGCGAGAACGGTGGACCACGCCCACCGGCAATCGACACCGGGCGGCAATCCGAGGCGCGACCGATCCGTATCCTCGGCGCCGCCGCCGGGAACATCGCGGTGGTCGCCGCGCAACGCCCCGGTGCGACGCCCGATCGCGGCGGCGACGTGCGATTGTTCGCGGGCAGCTCGAAAACCCTGTGCCCGCGGATCGTCTCGATGCTCCCGGAGAACAATCCCGGCATGCTGCCGCGCCTGACCGCTCCCCTGTCCCAGGTCGGCGAGGACAGCCGCAACCTGGTCACCGTTCCGGTCGCGGGCCCGTCTATTCCGTCCCGGATCCGCAAGCTGCTCCGGCAGCCGCGTGAAGGTATCGGCCAGATGGTCGTCTCCGCGCGCCGCGGCGTGGGCGAACCGCGCCCGTTCGGCGTGCTGTGCTGGATCGACGTTGTCGCCGACGGCCGATACGCGGTGCGCACCGGCACGGACGTCGACATCGTCGCGGTGTCCGCCGAGCGTTTGGCCGCCCAGCTGCGACCGCTCGTCGCCGCGGCCGCGCGCACCTCGACGGCCTACGCCGGGCGCTGAGCGGCGCGCAGACCCGACGCGAGTCCGACCCCGGCCCGGCACACCGACCGGCCGCGACGAGCGGGGGCGCGCCACCCTGTCCGCATCGGATCCGTCGCTGAGCCACGCGGCGGATGCCTGACACCGCTCCGGTTGGCGCCACGGGACCATTTACGGTGTTCGAGTGCCACTCTACGAATTCGAAGGCAAACGTCCGCAGGTCGACCCGACCGCGTTCGTCGCGCCGACGGCGACCCTGATCGGCGACGTCCGGGTCGAGGCGGGCGCCTCGATCTGGTACGGCGCGGTGCTGCGCGCGGATCTGGCGCCGATCGTCATCCGGGAACGCGCCAACATCCAGGACAACGCGGTGCTGCACGTGCCGCCGGATGTGCCGATGGAGATCGGGCCCGGCGCGACGATCGCGCACAGCGTGGTGTTCCACGGCGCCGCGGTCGGCGCCGAGGCCATCGTCGGCAACGGGACCACGGTGCTGGACCTGGCCAAGATCGGGGCGGGCAGCATGATCGCCGCCCACTCGCTGGTGCCACCGGGGGCGGAGATCCCCGACGGCGTGCTCGCCGCTGGTTCCCCCGCCGAGGTGAAACGGCCGATCGAAGGCACCCAGGCGCAGATGTGGGTGCGGCTCAACCCGGGCTTCTACGCGGACCTGGCGCAGCGCCACCGCACGGGTATCACCGAGGTCTGATCAGCACAGCAGCGCGGTGACCTCCGCGTCCTCGAGCTGGTGGAAATCGCGGTAGGCGCCGCCGACGCCGCCGAGCGAGCGCGGCACCCACGGGCAGACCGCCTCGTCGGCCTCGTCGGTGACCCGGCGCATCGCCTCGGTCGAGGAGACGGGGACGGCGGCGACGACGCGCGCGGGCCGGTGCAGGCGCGCGACCCGGCAGGCGGCCACGACCGTGGCGCCGGTCGCCATACCGTCGTCGACGATCACCACCGTGCGACCTGTCAGCGGGATCGGCCGCGACGCACCGCGCAGCACCTGCCTGCGCCGCTCCAGCTCGGCCCGCTCCCGCGCCTCGATCGAGTCGACCTTCTTGGGCGTTATCCCGGTGTGCGCCAATACATCCTGATTGAGCACCCGGACCCCGTCCTCCCCGATGGCGCCCAGCGCCAGCTCGGGCTGCCACGGCACACCCAGCTTGCGGACCAGCAGGATGTCGAGGTCACCGCCGATCACCGCACGGACCGCGGCGGCCACCGGAACTCCACCGCGCGGCAGCCCGAGCACCAACGGGTCCGACGCGCGTAGGTGTTCCAGATGCGCACCCAGCGCGTGACCCGCCGAGGTCCGATCGGTGTAGACCATCGATTCCGAACGCTACTCCGGTCCACGCTCGGTGATCGCGAATCGACGCAAGGCAAGACTCGGGTTGGTCGTGCGCACCTTGCTCACGTACGCCAGGTCGATTCCGGCGGTCAGCACGCCCGGTTCGTCGCCGAGTTCGGCGAGCACCGCGCCGGCCGGGTCCACGATCATGGACGCGCCCGCGCCCCGGGGAGCGGCCTGGTCGGCGGCCGCGACGTAGACGGTGTTCTCGATCGCCCGCGCCCGCACCAGCGTGGTCCACTGGTCGACCTTGCCCGGTCCCGGGATCCACTGGGCAGGCAGCAGCAGCACCTGCGCGCCCGCCGCGGCGACCCGGCGCACGCCCTCCGGGAAGCGCAGATCGAAACAGGTCTGCATGCCGAATGTGATATCGCCGACGGTGAAGGTGGCGGGCGCCTCGATCGCGCCCGGCTCGACCACATCGGATTCGAGGTGGCCGAAGGCGTCGTAGAGGTGCACCTTCCGGTACCTGGTGACGAGGGAACCGTCGGGGCCGAGCACGACGAGGGTGTTGCGAATCCGGTCGCCGCCTGGCGCGACCTGTTCCACCGTTCCGGCGACCAGGAACACGCCGAACTCGCGGGCGATCGCGCCGAGGCCGGTGACGAACGGGCCGGTCAGCGGCTCGGCGACGGCGACGACCCGCTCATCGAGCCGGGTCACGGCGAACATCGAGTATTCCGGTGCGACGACCACGCGCGCGCCCCGTTCGCGCGCCGTGCGCACGTGTTCGCGCACCGCGGCGAGGTTCTCCGCGGGGGCGGTCGAAGGGGCGAACTGGACGACCGCCACGTCCAGCTGATCCGGCGTCGCATCCCGATGCGCGGGCGAGTTGTCCAGTTGCATAGATCTCACCGTATTGGGGCGGTGGCCGGGACGACCAGCAGGAGGCAGTAAACTGCTGCTCAATGAGCACCAATCAGGTCGACAGCGTTCCTGGCGACGACGACAGGGACATTGACGGCCCGTCCTTCGCCGATCTGGGTATCGATGACCGCATTCTGGCGGCCATCGCCGATGTCGGTTACGAATCGCCCTCGCCGATCCAATCCGCGACGATTCCCCCGTTGCTCTCCGGCGCCGACGTCGTCGGCCTCGCGCAGACCGGCACCGGCAAGACCGCCGCGTTCGCCATCCCGATCTTGATGGGGCTCGAGGCCACCGGTCGCAGCCCCCGCGCCCTCGTGCTCGCGCCGACCCGTGAACTCGCGATCCAGGTCGCCGAGGCGTTCGGCCGCTACGCCGCGCACATTCCCGGCCTGCACGTGCTGCCCATCTACGGCGGGCAGAGCTACGGCGTGCAGCTGTCGGGATTGCGCCGCGGCGCGCACGTCGTGGTCGGCACGCCGGGCCGGGTGATCGATCACCTGGAGAAGGGCACGCTCGACCTGTCGCAGCTGCAGTATCTGGTGCTCGACGAGGCCGACGAGATGCTGAAGATGGGCTTCCAGGAGGACGTCGAGCGCATCCTCGCCGACACGCCCTCCGACAAGCAGGTGGCGCTGTTCTCCGCGACCATGCCCGCCGCGATCCGCAAGATCTCCAAGCAGTACCTGCACGATCCGGTGGAGATCACGGTCAAGGCGAAGACCTCGACGGCCACCAACATCACCCAGCGCTGGGTGCTGGTGTCGCACCAGCGCAAACTGGACGCGCTCACCCGGGTGCTCGAGGTCGAGTCGTTCGAGGCGATGATCATCTTCGTCCGCACCAAGCAGGCCACCGAGGAACTCGCCGAGAAGCTGCGCGCGAGAGGGTTCTCCGCGGCGGCGATCAACGGCGACATCGCGCAGAACCAGCGCGAGCGCACCATCGGCCAGCTCAAGTCCGGCGCGCTGGACATCCTGGTCGCCACCGACGTGGCCGCGCGCGGGCTGGACGTGGACCGCATCTCGCACGTGGTCAACTACGACATCCCGCACGACACCGAGTCCTACGTGCACCGTATCGGCCGCACCGGACGGGCCGGGCGCAGCGGCGAGGCGCTGCTGTTCGTCGCGCCGCGCGAGCGGCATCTGCTCAAGGCGATCGAGCGGGCCACCCGCCACCCGCTCACCGAGATGCAGCTGCCGAGCGTGGAGGACGTCAACGCCCAGCGCGTCGCCAAGTTCGGCGACGCCATCACCGAGAACCTCACCTCGTCGAATCTCCCGCTGTTCCGCAAGCTGATCGAGGATTACGAGCGCGAGCACAATATCCCGCTGGCCGACATCGCCGCGGCGCTGGCGGTGGGCTCCTACGACGGCGACAACTTCTTCATGGAGCCCGAGCCGGAGCCGGTGGAGCGCCCGCAACGCGACCGGACTCCGCGCGAACGTCCCGCTCGCCGCTTCGACGAGGACCGGCAGAGCGCCTCGCACCACCGTGCCACCGGAACCGAGCTGGCGACCTACCGGATCAGTGTGGGCAAGCGGCATCGCGTGGTGCCCGGCGCCATCGTCGGCGCCATCGCCAACGAAGGCGGCCTGCGCCGCAGCGACTTCGGGCACATCAGCATCCGCCCCGACCACAGCCTGGTGGAACTGCCCGCGCAGCTGCCGGATGAAACGCTGGAAGCGTTGCGGCGCACACGGATCAGTGGTGTGCTCATTCAGCTGCAACTGGATCAGGGTGCGCCGCAGCATCGCACGTTCAGCCGCGGCCAGCGCCGGGAGCGCGAGGGCGGCAAGCGGCCGGAGCGCCGTAAGCCGCGTTCCTGAGCCGGGCAGGGTACGTCGAGGTCAGACGCGCTAGCTACAGTGTTGCGGTCCGTGTGTAATTCGGCGCACGCCTGCAGCGGGTGTCCCGCGAAGACACAGGAGGGCCGCGTTTGTTCGTGTTCGGTGATCGTGTCGTCTGCACCGCCGTCGATCTCGTCCGCGCGGCGCACTGCGAGTTCGCCCTGCTGCGCGCCCTCGACGCCGAACTCGGCACCATCCCGGCCGACCCCGGCAGCGCCGTATCGGGGTACGAACCCGCTCCGGGAACCGATGACGTCCGTCGACGCCTGCTCGACGACTACCGCGCGCGGTTCGGCGGCGCAATGGTCGAGATCGACCGCCCCCCGGACGAACCGGGCGAACCCGGCCGCCATGTCGCGGCGTTGACCGCCGCGCACGCCGACACGGTCGCCGCGCTGCGCTCCGGCGCGCACGTGGTGCACGGCGCGACCTTCTTCGACGGCCGATTCCATTGCTCCGCCGACTTTCTGGTGCGAGCCGAACATCGGGTCCGCTACACCGTGCACGGCATCGCGTCCACGACCGCCGATCGGGTGGCCGCCGCGCTCGAACTGGCCGCCTGCGCCGAGGCACTCGACCATTCGGGCGCGCTCACCGCGCCGCTGGTCCGGCTGCATCTCGGCACGGAGAGCAGCGCCGGAGCGCTGAGCGAGCTGCTTCCGCTGTATCGGGCGCGCAGGAGCCGGGTGGAGCGCATCGTGGACGAGAAGCTCGGCGAACTGCTGCCCGTGCAGTGGGGCGATCCTCGTTATCTCGCCTGCGGCCGCTGCCGCACCTGTGTCGATGCCCTCTCCGCCGCGCGCGACCTGCTGCTCGTGGCCGGCATGCCGCCCGCCGCCCGCGCCCGGCTGCGCGAAGCGGGGGTGAACACCATCGATCGGCTGGCCACCACCGAGAGCTCGGTGCCCGGCGTGCCGCCGCGCACCGTTTCCGCGCTGCGCCGCCAGGCGCAAACCCAGCTGCGCCGCGAAGTTTCGGGCGAGCCGACCTACGCGGTGCTCGACGCGACCGTGCTCGGGGCGCTGCCCGCGCCTTCCCCCGGCGATCTCTCGCTCACCGTCTCGGGCGGCGGACGGACTCCGCTCGTCGTCGAGGTCGGCGGCCCGGACACGGTGCACCTCTCGTTGCGCGGACCGAGCGGTTCGAGCGAGCCCGGCCGCGCCGCGGCCGCCGAACGCCGCGTGCTCGAGCAGGCGCTCGATTACCTGACCCAGCGCCGCCGGATCGATCCGGATCTGCACGTCTACCACTACTCCGCGGCGGTGCGGACGGCACTGCTGCGCTGCACCGGACGGCACGGGGTCAACGAGGAACTGGTCGACGAACTGCTGCGCGAGGGCGTTCTGGTCGATCTGTATCCGATCGTCCGCGGCGCGCTGCTCATCGGCGAGTCCTCCTACCGGCTGAGCGGCCTGCGCCGACTGCTTCCCGGTGCGACCGATCCGGCTGCCGCGGAACACGATTGCCACACGGTGCTGCGGTTGCGCGACTGGCTGCTCGATCGCGCGGCCGAGCAACGCATCGCCACCCGGACCCGGACTCCGGACGCGCGGTCCACCTCAGCGGTCGCCGGAGAGCCCGCACCGCCGTCGTCCCGGCCGTCGTCGCTGGAGGCCGCGCTCGCGGAATACGCCGCCGCGCAGGGCGATCCGCTGCATCCGGCCGCGTTGATGGCCGCGACGCTCGGCTACCACCGGCGCGAGCGGCAGCCGCTGTGGTGGGCGCACGCCGACCGGCTCAGTCATCCGGTGGAGGAATGGGCGCAGGCCCCGGGAGTGCTGGTCGCCGACTGGGGCACCGTCGACACCAAGTGGCATCGCCGCCCCGACCGCCCGGGGATGCGGCGTTATCTCACCTTGACCGGACGGATCGGCACCGGTTCCAGCGGCGCCCCCGGCCCGAGCGCGCTGACCCCGGGTACCGCCGTCTACACCTTCTACGATCAACCGATGCCGGCCGGCATGGTGACCGATGCGGGGCAGCGGGCGACCGCTACCGCGACGGTGCTCGGCTGCTCGGTGGACGCCGAATTCGACGACACCGTCCGGCTGGAGGAATCGCTGCCGGAGGGCTGCGAACCCTACGACGAACTGCCCTCGGCGATCGCGCCGGGCCTGCCGGACTGGGATGAGAACGCCGAACTGGCGATCGAACTCGCGGCGCAGCAATTGCTGATGATCTTGCCGGAAACGCCGCGTACGGCCGTGTTCGACATCCTCGCGCGCCGCCCGCCCCGGCTGCACGGCGACGTCCGGTTGCCCGAGGTGCACGGCGACTACGCCGCGGCGATCACCGCCGCGCTGTGCGCTCTGGATCACTCCTACGTCGCGGTGCAGGGTCCGTCGGGCACCGGGAAGACCGCGACCGCGGCCCGGGTGCTGGAGCGGCTGATCACTCGGAACAAGTGGCGGATCGGCATCCTCGCGCAAACACCCGCCACCGTGGAGAACCTGCTCGACGCGGTGGTGCGGGCGGGTGTGCTGCCGGAACTGGTCGCCAAGAAGGACGCGGCGACCGTCGCACCTGAGTGGGTGGTGATCGACGCCGCCCGCTACCCGCGATTCCTGGACAATGCGATCAGCGGCTGCGTCCTCGGCGGCGAACCGGCCGATTTCGCGAACGAGGATCTGGTGCCCCGCGCGGGCCTCGACCTGCTCGTGATCGCCGACGCGGGCCGCTTCCCGCTGGCCGAGACGGTGTCCGTCGCGGAGTGTGCGCGCAATCTGTTGCTGCTCGGCGATCCGGTGGCGTCCACCGCGCGCGGCGCGCATCCGGCCCCGGTCGGCGAATCGGTGCTCGGCTGGCTGGCGGACGGACGCCAGACCTTGCCCACCGAGCGCGGCTACTTCCTGGACCGCACCTGGCGGATGCACCCGGCGGTGTGCGAACCCGTCTCCCGCCTGTACTACGACGGCCGCCTGCGCGCCAGCGAGACGGTCACCCTGGCCCGGAAACTGCACGGCGAGGACCCCGGGGTGGACACCGTCCTGGTGGACCACTACGGCAACGCCACCGAGTCGCCCGCGGAAGCGCGCGAAGTGGTGCGCCGGGTCCGCGCGCTGCTCGGCATGTCATGGACCAGCGGCGCGACCACGCGCAGGCTGCACCCCCACGACATCTTCGTGGTCGCTCCGTACGCCGCTCAGGTGGGACGCATCCGGACGCTGCTGGCCCGCGCGAAGATCGAGGACGTCCTGGTGGGCACGCCGGATCGCTTCCGCGGCCGGGAGGCGGCGGTGGTGCTGCTGTCCATGACCACCTCCTCCCCCGCCGACGCGCCCTACGGCATGCCGTCGCTGCTGTCGCGCGGGCTGATCCACGCGCTGTGCCGGGCCATGTGGAAGGCGATCGTCATCCGCTCACCGCTGCTCACCGAATACCTGCCCGCGAACCCGGACGAACTCGCCGATCTGGGCGCGTTCCTGCGGCTGACCGGCGCGGGTCAGCCGAAGCAGGCGCCCTCGCCTCGATAGGTCGGCGCGCTGACGCGGGAGCCGTCCTCGTCGACCAGATGCACGGTGTCGAATCGCTCGCACAGTTCACCGGCCTTCGCGTGCCGGAACCACACCCGGTCGCCGATCCGCAGTTCCGCGGCGCCGGACAGCGGGGTCTGCACTTCGCCAGCGCCCTCGGTGCCGATCAACTTCAACCCGCGCGGCCACACCGGTTTGGGCACCCGCGACCGCCCTGCGGGGCCGGAGGCGATGTACCCGCCCGCGAAGACGGTGGCGATGTCGGTGGCGGGACGCCGTAGCACGGGCATCGCGAAATACAGCGACGGTCTGGGCGTGAAGGACCGGTAGCCGTCGAACAACGTCGGCACGTACAGCCCGGACCCGGCGGTCACCTCGGTGACGTCCGGATCGGCGACGCTGACCTCGATGGATCCGCTGCCGCCGCTGTTGACGATCTCGAGTTCGCCGGTCACCGACCGGACCGCGGCGAGCACCTCGGCCCTGCGCTTGCGGATCTCCGCCGCGGACGCCCGCTTCACAAGGCGCACAGCGAGATTGGCGTCCGGGAGCCCCGCGATCTGCGCCTCGTACGTCATCACGCCCACCACGTCGAAGCCTCGCCGCCGGGCCTCGCCCGCGAGCGTGGCCGCTTGCTGCGGCGTGCGAACAGGGGAACGCCGCACGCCCAGGTGCAGCGGGCCGATCCGCAGGGAGGCGTCCACGTCGAGGCAGACACGTGGCCGCACGCGATCGGAGCCGACGGCGGCGCGGATCAGGTCGAGTTGCGCGGCGTCGTCGATCATCAGCGTGATGGAGCGCAGCGCGATGTCGTCGGCCGCCAGTTCGGCCAGCGCGGCGCGGTCCACGCTCGGATAGCCGAGCAGGACATCGCGCGCCCCGTGGCGCACGAGCCAGAGCGCCTCGCGCAAGGAATAGGACATGATGCCCGCGAAGCCGCCCGCCGCGGTGAGATCGGCGCCGAGGACTTCGGCGAGCACGGCACGGCAGCGCACGGATTTGCTGGCCACCCGCACCGGTGTGCCACCGGCTCGCCGCACCAGATCGGCGGCGTTCGCGCGCAGGGTGGACAGGTCGAGGGCGGCCAGCGGCGGGTCGAGTTCGGCGGTGGCCGCATGCAGCCCCGCGATCGGCGACGTCTCGGTCACCCGGACAACTCAACCACCAAGTTGGTCAAACGTCCAGTATTTGTCAGAGCTCCGCGGCCTTGGCGGCCAGACCGCTGACCATCTCGTCGAGCACCACCAGCATGGTCTCGTCGTTGCAGTCGGCCAGCCAGCGCAGCACCGTGCCCTGCACGATCGACACGACATTGCAGGCGATCGCCTCCACCGGCTCCAGCCACTGGGTTCCGGACAACTCGGCACACATCTGCAGGAACGCGGTGACTTCCGCGTCCTTCTCCTGGTAGAACTCCGTGGCGATCGGATCGGGGAAGCAGTCGGCCTTGACCGCCCAGCGGGCGCGCAGCGCCTGCAGGGTCATCTCATACGACCTGATCTGCCTCTCCGGCGTGGCCTTGACCAGCGGCCAGTAGGCGCTGACTCCCGCGTGCAGCAGCACGCGCAGCGCACGGAGGCCTTTGTAGTCGACCGTGGCCGCCGCCGCTTCGACCGCCTCGATGACGGCGGGTCGTAGCCGGATTTCTGTTATCACTTCTCCACGTGCGCTCAACGACGACTCCCTCTCGGCGAAAGAACTCACGCACCTGCGTCGGCGCGACTCGCTGAACAGGGCGGACAACATCGGGAAACACCTGAGCTGCCCGGTCCAACATTCACCAATGGTAGAGCGTTTCCGGGGTTTGAGAACGGGTTCGAGGGGTAATTTCAGACTGAAAGAATGTTTTGTTACCCAACCGCGATCGGTATGCGATCGGGCCGTGTCACCCGGAAATCGCGCTATGACGGTGGATCTCGGCGGCGCTCGACCACTCGGCAGACCGTTGACAACGGTACGGTCCTGGTGCCGAGCAGCCCAAATCCTGTGGCGAATCCCACAGTGGAACCTCTCAAAACGGTCAGCTTATCGTGGGAGGTTCGATCCGCTACCGACACCTGTTCGTTCCGCGCTGCGGATAGCCTGGATCGGTGACTCTCTCGCCCCCCGCCGACCAGTACTTCCTCTCCGGCACGTTCAATTTCCGCGACACCGGCGGGCTGCGCACCGACGACGGCGCCAAGGTCCGTCCCGGCGTCCTGCTGCGCTCGGCGCAACTGAGCGGACTCGACCACGCGGGCCACGCCGCGCTGCGCGACCTGGGCGTCAGCGCCGTCCACGACCTGCGCGGACAGCGTGAGATCGACCACATCGGCGCCGACCGGCTGCCCGCGGACGTCCGGCTGAGCATCACCCCGTTCGACTCGCGCATGGCCGAGGCGCCGCCACACGAGGCGACCGCGCAGACCGCCTACACGCACATGCTCGAGGTCTACCGGATGTTCCCGGCACTTCCCGAGGCGCATGCCGCCATCGCGTCCCTCGCCGCGTCCGTCCTGCGCGGCGACGGCGCCGTGCTGGTGCACTGCGCGGCGGGCAAGGATCGCACCGGGTGGGCCGTCGCCACGCTGCTGCGCGCGGTCGGCGTCACAGAGACCGACGTGCAGGCCGACTACCTGCTCAGCAACGGCGCGGTCCCGGCGCTGCGCGCGCTCATGACGGCGAAGCTGCTCGGCGGTGAGGAACTCTCCATCGACCTGCTCGGCGTGCGGGAGGAATACCTGGACATCGCCACCGCCTCGATGCGCGAGTTGCACGGCGGCCTGGACGGCTATCTCGCGACGATCGGACTGACGCCCGACCTGCTCGGGCGGCTGCGCGAGCGAATGCTGGAGTGAGACAGGGTCACTCGACGGGCACCGGTTCCCTGCGCACCAAGCCGTCTTCGTCGATCGTCACCTGATCGCCGGTGTGGAACCAGGTTCCGGTGAACCGCGCCGCGGTCGTGGTCGGGTCGTCCCAGTAGCGCGGGGTGACATTCGGCCCGCGGCACAGCAGTTCGCCGTGCCCCGCCGTCGCCCGCGGGCCCCACAGCGCCAATTCCGTTCCGCCGAACGGGAAACCGAGTACCGCGGCGGCTTCGGACGAGTCCGCTCGCTCGGCGTCGTCCACCGCGAGGCCGATACCGCTGGTCTCGGTCGCGCCCCACACCGACCACTGCCTGGCGGCGGGGAACACGCCGCGCAGTTCGGCCGCGAGGGCGGCCGGAGACGCGGCGCGATGACCGGCTTTACTGATCCGCGCGATGCCCTCGGTGCGCAATCCGTCGGAGCGCAGTTCCGCGAGCCGGGGCAGCAGGCCCGCGAAGATCCGCGGCGTCGCGGAGACCATGTCGACGCGCTCGGCGGTGACGGCTTCGGCCATGCCTCGGGTGTCCCGGGTGAGCACCACGGTGCCGCCGACGGCGAAGGTCGGCAACAGCTGATCGACACAGCCGCCCGCGTGCGCCAACGGCAACAGCACCAGGTTGCGCAGGCCGTCGGTCGGCAGGTCCAGCGCCGCGACCACCGAACGCACAGCCGACAGCAGGTTCTCGTTGGTCAGTTCCACACCCTTGGGCGTGCACGTTCCGCTCGTGTAGCACAGCAGCGCCAGGTCGCCCAGTGCCGCGCCGTCATCGATGTAGGCGGCGCCGTCGGGCAGCTCGGTCTCGGCGCCCTTGCCGCCGAGCACGAAATCGGCACGGCTGTCGGCGATCACGCGCTCGGCCACCGACTCCGGGAGCCCGTCGTGCACCAGTACCGGTACCGCTCCGCTGAGCAGTGCGCCGAGGAATGCCTGCACCCATCGAGCGCCGGTGGGCAGGTGGACGGCGACTCGGTCCCCGTATCCGATGCCGTGCTCCTGCAAGCCGCCCGCGATGCGGGAAGCGGAGTGCCACAGCTCCCGGTAGGTCAGGCGCGGGCCGCCGACCTCCACCACGGCTTCGCGGCTCCCGAACGCGTGCACCTGAAGATCGAGTAGTTCGGTGAGCGCGGGTGTGAGGTTTCCGTAGCGCAGCACCCCGTCGGCGCCCCGAGCTAGCGGGTTGTCCCAGACGTGCGGGCCGGTGAGGGGATATTCGACGAGCAACTGCGACATTCGTCCTCCGCGTGCCTCGAGTTATCAGGCACTGCGACTATATGACGCATGTCACAACTTCGCTGGAATAGGCGATGAACGTGTCCTAGCTGTCACCGGCCCGCGTAGCGCGCCTTCCCCGGACCCTGCTCGAGGAAACTGCGCACGCCGCCCTGCAGATCCTCGGTGCCGAACAGCTCGCCGGACACCTCCGGCGTCACCGAATCCGCATGTGCCACACCGCCGGAACGCCAGGCCTCGATGATCTTCTTGGTCGCCGCGTTGGCCTTCGTCGGGCCATCGGCCAGCCGGTGGGTCAGCGCTCGCGCCGCGGTGTCGAGGTCTTCGTGCACGGCGTTGACCACGCCCCACTCGGCCATGGTCGCCGCGTCGTAGAGGTCGCCGGTCATCACGAACTCGCGGGCCCGCCCCGAGCCCGCGCGCTCGGCGAGACGCTGCGGGCCGCCCATCGAGGGGGTAAGCCCGACCACGATCTCCACCAGTCCGAACTTCGCCTTCGGCGCCGCGAGCAGGATGTCGCAGGCGAGGGCGATCTCGAAGGCGGCGGTCAGGGTCAACCCGTGCGCGGCGAACACCACCGGGCACGGCAGCGCCTCCAGCGGATGGATGATCTGCGCGAACAGGGTGCGCCACAACTCGGCGCCCTGCTCGGGCGTCAGGCCGTCGAAGACGTGCACGTCGACGCCGCCGGAGACCACTTTGCCCTCGGCGCGCAGCAGCACCGCGCGCGGCGGCCGCGCCGACAGCTCGGCGATGTCCTCGACCAGCGCATCCAGCATCGACCGGTCGAAGAGGTTGAGCGGCGGATGGGCGAGCGTGAGGGTCGCCACCTCCGCTCCGCCGTCGGTGACGTCTCGTTCCAGACGGGTGGCCTTCGTTTCACTCATCCGGTCAGCGTACGAGGTCGATCTGGAAGACTGTCGATGTGACCAAGTCGGCCAGCAAAACCGGTTCCTACGTCGAGCCCGGCGAGTTCAAACGCGACACGAACTACATCACCACCCGGATCACGGCCGACGGCCGCGACGGTTACCCGGTCGAGCCGGGGCGCTACCGGCTCGTCGCGGCGCGAGCCTGCCCGTGGGCCAATCGAACGCTGATCGTGCGCCGCCTGCTCGGACTGGAGCCGGTGCTCTCGCTCGGCTTGTGCGGACCCACGCACGACAAGCTGAGCTGGACCTTCGATCTGGATCCAGGTGGTGTCGATCCGGTGCTCGGCATCCCGCGGCTGCGCGACGCCTACCTGGCCAGGTTCCCGGACTACCCGCGTGGCATCACGGTGCCCGCCATCGTGGACGTGCCGACCGGCCAGGTGGTCACCAACGACTACGCGCAGATCACCCTCGACTTCTCCACCGAGTGGACCGCGCACCACCGGCCCGGCGCGCCGCAGCTGTACCCGGAGCCGCTGCGCGCGGAGATCGACGAGGTGAACCTCGCCGTTTTCCGCGACGTCAACAACGGCGTCTACCGCTGCGGGTTCGCCGGTACGCAGGACGCCTACGACGCCGCCTACGACCGGCTCTTCGCGCGGCTGGACTGGCTCTCCGAACGCCTTGCCGCACAACGGTATCTGGTCGGCGACACGATCACCGAGGCCGACGTCCGGCTGTTCACCACGCTGGCCCGCTTCGACGCGGTCTACCACGGGCACTTCAAGTGCAACCGGACCAAGCTCGCCGAGATGCCGGTGCTGTGGGCGTACACGCGCGACCTGTTCCAGACCCCGGGCTTCGGCGACACGATCGACTTCGGGCAGATCAAGCGGCATTACTACGTGGTGCACCGGGACATCAACCCGACCGGGATCATCCCCAAGGGCCCCGACCTGGCGAACTGGCTGACCCCGCACGGCCGAGAGGCTCTCGGCGGCAGGCCGTTCGGCGACGGAACCCCACCTCCCCCTCCGGCATCGGGCGAACGCGTGCCCGCGATCCACACTTCCGCGTAAGGACGCACCCGCCCGGGTCGAAAGCGAGGCAGCCGCCGGTGGAACCGATGCGGCTGGGTACTTCGTTGTCATGACGAGCTGACGGCAACCGGTGCCATACAGTTCTACCCAGCAGACCGGAAGAGGAGGATGCCGCCGATGCTCAAAGGCGCGTTCGAGAAGACGGTGGTCGAACTGCTCGACACCGGGTCCCGCCTGCAGGCCCCCGCGGTCGCCAAGTACGTGGACCGCATTCGCCGCTCCCACCCTGGTGAGAGCCCAGCACAGATCGTCGACCGACTGGAGAAGCAGTACCTGCTCGCGGTGACCGGCAGCGGCAGCGCGGTCGGCGCGACCGCAGCCTTCCCCGGCGTCGGCACCGTCGCGGCCATCGCCGCGGTGAGCGCGGAGACCACCTTCTTCATGGAGGCGTCGGCGGTGTTCACCCTCGCGGTGGCCTCGGTGCACGGCATCACGCCGGAAGACCAGGAGCAACGCAGGGCGCTCGTGCTGGCGGTCGTGCTGGGTGAGAGCGGCATGCAGATCGTGCAGAAGAGCGTCGGCACCTCCGCGAAGAACTGGGGCTCGGCCTTCGCCAACCGCATCCCCGGATTGTCGAGCATGAACGATTCGCTGCTGAAGCGGTTCATCATCCGGTTCATCACCAAGCGCGCGGCGCTGATGGCGGGCAAGGTACTGCCCGCAGGCATCGGCGCGGTGATCGGCGGCGCGGGCAACCGCGCCCTCGGCAAGGCCACGATCACCAACGCGCGCAAGGCATTCGGGCCGCCGCCCACCACCTGGCCGGTCGACCGCCATTTGGTTATCGAGGCCGATCCGCTCACCGCGATCGACCCGGCGAAGCCGCGACCTCCGGCCACTCCGCGATGAGCGGGACGCGGCCGATCGCGTTCGCGGTCCGGGGACTGACCAAGCAGTACGAGCTGGCGACCGCCGTGACGGACGTCAGCTTCACCGTGCCCTCCGGCACCATCGCCGCACTGGTGGGCCCGCGCGGCGCGGGCAAGACCACTATCTTGCGGGTGCTGCTCGGCCTGCTCGCTCCCACCTCGGGAACGGCGTCCGTCGGCGGGCCCGGTTCCCGGGGAAACACCGCGGGCTCCGCGAACGTGATCGGCGGCGTCCTCGCGCCGCGCGGACTGCATCCGGCCCGCACCGCGCGCGAACACCTGTGGGTCTACGCGGCCGCGGCGAACGTCGTCGACAGCCGGGTGACCGAAGTGCTCGAGCTGGTCGGACTGGACGAACACGCCAGGACGAAGATCGGCGCCCTGTCGATCGGGCAGCAGACCAGGCTGGCCCTGGCCACCGCGCTGCTCGGTGACCCCCCGCTGCTGGTGCTGGACGAGCCGATGGACGGACTCGACCCCGCCGAACGCGGCTGGCTGCACGACTTCCTGCGCAAGCACGCCCGGCGCGGCGGCAGTGTCCTGCTGACCAGCGAGAGTCTCGGCGCGGCGCTGCCCGCCGCGGACCAACTGGTCGTGCTGAGCGAGGGCACGGTGGTGTACCAGGGCACTCCGGCGCGCTTGCGGCGCGGGCATCCGGACCGGCTGGTCGTCGCCGCGTCCACCCCCATCGCGCTGGCCACCACGCTTGCGGCACAAGGATTCACGGACGCGGTGATCCGGCCGGACGGCCGCCTCGCCGTCGCCGAGGCGAGCGAAGCGCAGATCAGGACGGCGGCCACCGCGGCGCAGGTGCGGATCGATAGCATCGTGCCCGACCCGATCCACCCCGACCGCGTGCTCGCGTCGCTGACCAGACCCACCGCCACGCCCGCGCCGCACTACCCGGGCCTCTCCGCGCCCGCCCAGCCACCCTCGCCGACGCCCTACGGGATCCCACGATGATCGCCATCCTGCCCACGGACCTGGTGCCGAACGTCAACTCCGAGGTGCGCAAGGTCGTCACCATGCCGCGCGGCCGGACGCTCGCCGCAGCGCCGATCGTCGTGGCGCTGCTGGCGAGCGTCGCGTCGGCGAGCCTGGCCGGGCCGCCGGATCCGCGCGGCCAGCCCGCCACCGGCGCCGCGACGATCGGGCTCTACTTCGGCCTCGCCTTCGTCGTGCTGGCGGCGGCGGTCTTCGGCGCGCTGGCGACCGGCGCGGAGTACCAGTACCGCAGCATGGCCGTGACCACGCTGTTCAGCCCTGACCGCGACCGGCTCGCCGCCGCGAAGTTCCTGGTCATCGGAGGCTGCGCGCTGGCCGCGGCGGTCGCGGTGGAACTGGTGTCGGCCGGCGCGCTGTTCGGCGTGGGGCGCGGCAAGGTCCCGGTCACCGGGGAGTTCTTCGCGGTGCTCGGCGGCGGGCTGCTCGCCGCGGTCTGCTGGTCGTTGATCGGCGCGAGCGCGGGCATCCTGCTGCGGTCCTCGACCAAGGCGGCGGCGCTGCTGCTCGGCTGGAGTGTCGTCGCCGAGCCTTTGATCTGGTTGATCGCGCGCGGTCTCGGTATTCCGGGCGTGGTCACCCTGCTGCCCGTCTCCGCCACCGTCGGCACTGTGGCGGTCGGTTCCTATCCCGACAGCGACTTCCTCGCCCCTACTCCGGCCGCCGTGGTGGTCCTGCTGCTGTGGACCATCGGCCTGGGCGCCGCGAGCTGGTGGAATCTGCGCACCCGCGATCTGTGATCCGAGGACCCGCCGGGAACAACGACTTGTCGGCCGGTGTCGGTACCGTCGATGACGAACGCGGTACGACGAAGGGGACGGGCGAACGACGTGGACGGGGGATGCAGTCCGGGCTGGACACGGAGGCTGTGGGCCGAATGCCTACCGCACCGCGCGGTGCTGGGCGGCCTCGCCGCCGCGGTGCTCGGCGGGGCGATCGTCGAGACAGCGGGTCCGCTGCTGACCAAGCGGGCCGTCGATGCGGCCGGGATCGGTGACACGGCGGCGATCAGCGTGGTCGCCGGGCTGATCCTGGTAGTGGCCGTGAGCCGGTCCGGGGCCGGATTCGGACGGCGCTGGCTGGCCGGGCGGCTGTCGCTGGACGTGCAGCACACCCTGCGGGTGCAGCTGCTCGGCGCACTGCAGCGGCTCGACGGCGTCGGTCAGGACACCCTGCGCACCGGCCAAGTGGTGTCGCGATCGATCACCGATCTGCAGCTCGTCCAAGGACTGCTGGCCATGGTGCCGCTGTCGGGCATGGCGCTGCTGGAATTCGGGCTCGCCGCCGGGGTCATGCTCTGGCTCTCCCCGCCGCTGGCCGCCGTCGCGTTGCTCGTGGTGCCCGCGGTCGGCCTGGTGGTCTACCGCATGCGGCCGCGCCTGCACGCGGCGACCTGGTCCGCGCAGCAGCGTGCCGCCGATCTGGCCCAGCACGTCGAGGAGACGGTCACCGGGGTACGGGTGGTCAAAGGCTTCGGCCAGGAAGCGCGGATGGTCGACCTGCTGGAGCGGCACGGTCGCAAGCTGTTCGCGGAGCGGATGCGCGCCGCACGGATCGACGCGCGCTTCGCGCCGACCGTCGCGGCGATCCCGCAGCTCGGGATGGTCGCGGTCATCGCGCTCGGCGGACTGCTCGCGCTGCACGGCAGCATCGGCATCGGCACCTTCGTCGCGTTCGCCGCCTACGTCGCCGTCATGACCGGCACCGCGCGCATTCTCTCCTCGGTGATCGTCATGGCGCAGCTCACCAGGGCGGCGGCCGAGCGGGTCTTCCAAGTGATCGACACCGCCCCGGTCATCGCCGATCCCGAACGCCCGGTCGAGCTGCCGGACGGCCCACTCGGCATCGAGCTCGATGCGCTGAGTTTCGGCTTCGATCCCGAGCGGCCGGTGCTGCGCGAACTGGATCTGCGCGTGCGGCCCGGCGAGACGGTGGCGGTCATCGGTCCGGCGGGCTCGGGCAAGTCGACACTCGCTCTGCTGCTTCCGCGCTTCTACGCGCCGGACGCGGGCCGTATCCGGCTGTTCACCGACCCCACCGCGCCGCATGCGGGCGCGGTCGACGCGATCAAAGCCCCGACTTCGCGAGCCGGGACCCGAATCGGCGAGGCCGTCGACATCGCCGACGTGCGCGCCGCCGACCTGCGCGCCGCCATCGGCGTCGTCTTCGACGATCCGTTCCTGTTCTCCGACACCATCGCGGCCAATATCGCGCTCGGGCGACCGGACGCCACCGACGAGGAGATCAGGCAGGCGGCCGTCCAGGCCGCGGCGGACGAATTCATCGCCGAGCTACCCGACGGCTATGACACGGTGGTCGGCGAGCGCGGCCTCACCCTCTCCGGCGGCCAGCGTCAGCGGATCGCGCTGGCCAGGACGCTGCTGGCCCGTCCACGCATCCTGGTGCTCGACGACGCCACTTCCGCGGTGGACGCGGTGACCGAGGCGGCGATCTTCGACGCACTGCCCGACCAGGGCGGACGGACCACGCTCATCCTCGCGCACCGGGAGTCGACGCTCGCCCACGCCGATCGCGTGATCCGGCTGCCCGCGCCCGCCGGGCACCCCGCTCCCGAGCCGGACGCGAGTTCGGCCACAGGCAGTCGAGTCGGCGACGGATCCGCCGGCCGTCGCTTCGGTGCGGCGGCGGCCGACATCAGCGAGACGCCCGAGCTGCGCCGGACCATCGAGCGACTGCCGCCTGCCACCGAGCAGCCGGACACGGACAGCGAACGCATTCGCGAGCCGGATCCAGGTTTCCGGCTCACCCGCCTGCTGCGTCCCGTCCGCGGGCTGGTGCTGACCGTGATGGCGCTGCTGGCCGTGGACGCGGCGATCGCCATCGCGTTCCCGCCGCTGGTGCGCTACGCGATCGACGGCGGCGTGCTCGGCGACGACGCCGGAGCACTCGTCCGAGCGACACTGCTCGGCGCGGTACTGGCCGCGGCGGGGTTGGCGGTCGGCGCGGCCACCACGCTGCTCACCGCGCGCACCGGGGAACGCGTGCTGTTCGCCCTGCGGGTGCGCAGCTTCGCACACCTGCAACGACTCGGCCTGGACTACTACGAGCGCGAACTGTCCGGGCGGATCATGACGCGGATGACCACCGACGTCGACGCGCTGTCGACCTTCCTGCAGACCGGCGTGGCCACCAGTCTGGTCGGGCTCCTGACACTGGTCGGCATCACGGTCGCGCTGCTGGTCATCGACGTATCGCTGGCTCTGGTCGTGCTGGCGACGGTGCCCGCCCTCGCGATAGCGACGGTGCTGTTCCGGCGGGTGTCCTCCGCCGCCTACACCGTGTCGCGCGAGCACGTGTCGGCGGTCAACGCCGACTTCCAGGAGAACGTCACGGGCTTGCGCGCGGTGCAGGCGAACCGGCACGAGCCGCGCGCCGCCCGCCGCTTCGCCGAGTACTCGCAGCGCTACCGCAACAGCCGGTTGCGAGCGCAGCGGGCGATCGCGCTGTACTTCGCGTTCGTCGTCGGATGGGCGGACGTGGCGCTGGCTGCGGTGGTGTTCTTCGGTGCGCGCGAGGTCGCCACCGGTGCGACCAGCGCCGGCACGCTGGTCGCGTTCGTGCTGTATCTGGAGCTGCTGTTCGTGCCGATCCTGCAGCTGTCCCAGGTGTTCGACAATTACCAGCAGGCCAGGGTCGGGCTGCGCCGGATCGGTGACCTGCTGCGCACCCCCTCCTCGATCGCCGCCGACCCGGCCGACCCGGTGACCATCGGACCCGCGCTGCGGGGTGACGTGGCGTTCGACGACGTCCGTTTCCACTACCCGGGAAGTCGTGTTCCCGCACTGGACGGTGTGTCGCTGCGCATTCCGGCGGGTTCCAGCCTTGCTCTCGTCGGCCCGACCGGCGCGGGCAAGTCGACCGTCGTCAAGTTGCTCGCGCGGCTGTACGACCTGCGCCCGGATTCCGGCGAGCGCACGCGAGTGCCCGCCGCAGCAGCCGAAGGACACGCTCCCGACGCGATCAGGGTGGACGGCGTCGACGTGCGCGACTATCGCCTCGCCGACTACCGCTCGCGGCTGGGCATCGTCCCCCAAGAAGCTCACCTGTTCACCGGCGACGTGGCGAGCAACATTGCATTCGGGAAACCATTCGCGACCCCCGACGAGATCGCCGCGGCGGCTGCGGCGGTGGGCGCGACGGAGATGATCGCCGGCCTCCCGCTCGGCATGCAACAACCCGTCGGCGAGCGCGGCCGGGGCCTGTCGGCCGGGCAGCGGCAGCTGATCGCGCTGGCCCGTGCCGAACTGGTCGCTCCGGACTTGCTGCTGCTCGACGAGGCCACCGCGACGCTCGACCCGGACGCCGAGGCATCGGTGCTGGCAGCGAGCAGATCGCTGAGCCGGGACCGCACCACGGTGATCGTCGCGCACCGGCTCGGCACCGCCGCGCGCGCCGACCGGATCGCGGTCGTCGACCACGGGCGGATCGTGGAATTCGGCGAGCATACGGAGCTGCTCGCCGCAGGTGGGCCATATGCCCGGCTCTGGGCAGCGGCACAGGCGTCGGAGGGAATATTCTCGGGTGACGCCGGGTCATCACCAATAGGGTCGGGGGTGTCGGGTGGTCAGTGAATCGGCCGATTTGCTGCTGGGCCTATCCTCAGATAGGGCGCATCGGCGCGCAATCCGCTGATCCCCGTGCCGGGCACGTCACAAACGTCGCAGCGCGAAGAACGAAATGAGGCGAACACCTGCTGTGAGCAGCTCAACATCCCAGTTCGGACAGAACCAGTGGCTAGTCGACGAGATGTATCAGAAGTTCAAACAAGATCCATCATCGGTCGACGAGAGCTGGCACGAGTTCCTGGCCGACTACACGCCTGACGCGAGTGGCGACACCGGCAACAGCCAGCCCGCCCCCGCGACCGCGCAAGCTGCCGCTCCCGCACCGGCTCCGGCGGCCACCAAGCCCGCCGCCGCCACGCGCAACGACGCCAAGCCTGCCGCCGCCCCCGCGGCCCCGAAAGCACCCGCCCCGGCCGCCGCCAAGCCCGCACCGGCTGCCGCCAAGCCCGCACCGGCCGCTGCCAAGCCCGCCGCTGTGACGACACGCACACCGCAGACCACCCCGGCGCCGACTTCGAACGCCGCGCCGACCTCCGGCCCGAAGCAGGCCGACACCGCCGCCGACGAGTCCAAGGTGCTGCGCGGCGCCGCCGCCGCGGTGGCGAAGAACATGTCCGCCTCGCTGAGCATCCCCACCGCGACGAGCGTGCGCGCCATCCCGGCCAAGTTGATGATCGACAACCGCTTGGTCATCAACAACCACCTCGCCCGCACCAGGGGCGGCAAGATCTCCTTCACCCACCTGCTCGGTTACGCCATCGTGCAGGCGGTCAAAGCGTTCCCGAACATGAACCGGCACTACGCCGAGATCGACGGCAAGCCGAACGCGGTCACCCCCGCGCACACCAACCTCGGCCTCGCCATCGACCTGCCCGGCAAGGACGGCAGCCGATCGCTGGTCGTCGCGGCCATCAAGGGCTGCGAGGCGATGACCTTCGGGCAGTTCCACACCGCCTACGAGGACATCGTCCGCCGCGCCCGCGACGGCAAGCTCACCGCGGAGGATTTCTCCGGCGTCACCATCTCGCTGACCAACCCGGGCACCATCGGCACCGTGCACTCGGTGCCCCGCCTGATGAACGGCCAGGGCGCGATCATCGGCGCGGGCGCGATGGAGTACCCCGCCGAGTTCCAGGGCATGAGCGACGAGCGCATCGCCGATCTGGGCGTCGGCAAGCTGATGACGCTCACCTCCACCTACGACCACCGCATCATCCAGGGCGCGGAGTCCGGTGATTTCCTGCGCACCATCCACCAACTGCTGATCGCCGACGAGTTCTACGACGAGATCTTCCACGGTCTCGGCGTGCCGTACGAGCCGATCCGCTGGCGCAAGGACATCCGCGAGCGCGCTGTCGACAAGAGCGCCCGCGTGCTGGAGATGATCGCCGCCTACCGCAACCGCGGCCACCTGATGGCCGACACCGATCCCCTGCGGCTGGTGAAGGACAAGTTCCGCAGCCACCCGGACCTGGACGTCACCCAGCACGGCCTGACCCTGTGGGACCTGGACCGCACGTTCAACGTGGCGGGCTTCCACGGCCAGGACCAGATGAAGCTGCGCGACGTGCTGTCCGTCCTGCGCGACGCCTACGTCCGCCACGTCGGCGTGGAGTACACCCACATCCTCGAGCCCGAGCAGTTGCAGTGGATCCAGGATCGGGTCGAGCAGAAGCACGCGAAACCGACGGTCGCGCAGCAGAAGTACATCCTGAACCGGCTGAACGCGGCCGAGGCGTTCGAGACCTTCCTGCAGACCAAGTACGTCGGGCAGAAGCGCTTCTCGCTGGAGGGCGCCGAGGCCGTCATCCCGATGATGGACGCGGTGATCGACCAGTGCGCCGAGCACAGCCTCGACGAGGTCATCATCGGCATGCCGCACCGCGGCAGGCTCAACGTGCTGGCCAACATCGTGGGCAAGCCCTACTCGAAGATCTTCACCGAGTTCGAGGGCAACATGAACCCGGCCGCCACCCACGGCTCCGGCGACGTGAAGTACCACCTCGGCGCGCAGGGCACCTACCTGCAGATGTTCGGCGACAACGAGATCGAGGTCTCGCTCACCGCGAACCCCTCGCACCTGGAGGCGGTCGACCCGGTCCTCGAGGGCCTGGCGCGCGCCAAGCAGGACCTGCTGGACAAGGGCGACGGCCCGGAGGGCTTCTCGGTCGTGCCGCTGATGCTGCACGGTGACGCCGCGTTCGCCGGTCAGGGCGTGGTCGCCGAGACGCTGAACCTGTCGGGTCTGCGCGGCTACCGGGTCGGCGGCACCATCCACATCGTGGTGAACAACCAGATCGGCTTCACCACCGCTCCGGAGAACAGCCGCTCCACCGAGTACTCCACCGACATCGCGAAGTTCATCGGCGCGCCGATCTTCCACGTCAACGGCGACGACCCGGAGGCGTGCGACTGGGTGGCCCGCCTTGCGGTCGACTTCCGGCAGAAGTTCCGCAAGGACGTCGTCATCGACATGATCTGCTACCGCCGTCGCGGCCACAACGAGGGCGACGACCCGTCGATGACCCAGCCGTACATGTACGACGTCATCGACACCAAGCGCTCGGTCCGCAAGGCGTACACCGAGAGCCTGATCGGCCGCGGCGACATCTCGCTGAAAGAGGCCGAGGACGCCCTGCGCGACTACCAGGGCCAGCTGGAGCGGGTGTTCAACGAGGTCCGCGAGCTGGAGAAGTACTCGCCGGAGCCGAGCGAGTCGGTCGAGGGCGACCAGCCGGTGCCCGCGTCCGTCGTGACGGCCGTGGACAAGTCGATCCTGCAGCGCATCGGCGACGCGTTCATCAACGTGCCCGACGGCTTCAACGTGCACCCGCGCGTCAAGCCGGTGCTGGAGAAGCGCCGCGAGATGGCCTACGAGGGCAAGGTCGACTGGGCCTTCGCCGAGCTGCTCGCCTTCGGCACGCTGATCGACGAGGGTCGTGCGGTGCGCCTGACCGGTCAGGACTCCCGCCGCGGCACGTTCACCCAGCGCCACGCGGTGATCATCGACCGCAAGACCGCCGAGGAGTACACCCCGCTGCACAACATCGGCAGCGAGAACCCGGGCTGGTTCGCCGTGCACGACTCGGCGCTGAGCGAATACGCCGCCGTCGGTTTCGAATACGGCTACTCGCTGGGCAACCCCAACGCGCTGGTGTTGTGGGAAGCGCAGTTCGGTGACTTCGTCAACGGCGCGCAGTCGATCATCGACGAGTTCATCTCCTCCGGTGAGGCCAAGTGGGGCCAGCTCTCCGACGTCGTGCTGCTGCTGCCGCACGGCCACGAGGGCCAGGGCCCGGACCACACCTCCGGCCGCATCGAACGCTTCCTGCAACTGTGCGCGGAAGGCTCGATGACTGTCGCGGTGCCGTCCACCCCGGCCAACTACTTCCACCTGCTGCGCCGCCACGCACTCGACGGCATCCGCCGCCCGCTGATCGTCTTCACCCCGAAGTCGATGCTGCGCAACAAGGCCGTGGTCTCCGACCTCAAGGACTTCACCGAGAGCAAGTTCCGCTCGGTCTTCGACGAACCGGGCTACGAGCAAGGCATCGGCGACCGCAGCAAGGTCAAGCGCGTCCTGATGACCAGCGGCAAGCTCTACTACGAACTCGCCGCCGAAAAGGCCAAGCAGAAGCGCGAAGACGTCGCCATCGTCCGGATCGAGCAGCTCTACCCGCTGCCCGTCCGCCGCCTCAACGAGGCCCTCGAGGGCTACCCCAACGCCACCGACCTGGCCTGGGTCCAGGAAGAACCGGCCAACCAGGGCGCCTGGCCCTTCTTCGGCCTCAACCTCCCCGAAACCCTCCCACCCCGCTTCGCCAACACCCGACTGCGCCGCATCTCCCGCCGCGCGATGTCGGCCCCGTCCTCGGGGTCGAGCAAGGTGCACGCGGTGGAGCAGGCGGAGATCATCGCGGAGGCGTTCGAGCCGACTAGTTAGTTCTTGACCTGACGCCGGGCCGGCTCGCTCAATCCATTGAGCGAGCCGGCCCTGTTTCATATATGCGGGTGGTCGACGAACAAGGTTTCAGGGCAGCGGGACAGGCCGTCGGTTCTCCCGATCGCTGCTCACGGCTCGAACAAGCTCACACCTTGACGATCTCGATCTCCGGACCACACAGCAACGCCATGTCCTCGGGGTCCGACGTCACCACCGTCGCCAGCCCACGAACCGAGCGAGCCGACGCAGCCAGAACGGCGTCGATCGCGTACTTGTGTCCACCAAGGCCATGCTCGCGCAACAACGCAGCGGCCTGCGCGGTCAACTCTCCGGTCACCGTGTGAACGTCGATCTGTGACAGCGTCCATGCGATCCGGGCGGCACGCACTTTGCTGTAGTCGGCTTCCACAGTCGTCATAGCCGTAGTCGCGACTCGCACGCCGTCCTCTTTGGCCGCCTGTATCCACGCAAGCATGCGACGATCCTTCCGATACAGCATGGACAGCCCCTCGCAATCGAGGAAAAGCACATCCGGCATCAGGCGGCCGATCCGCGCGAACCCCAACGTCGCCGCTCGAAACCCAATTCCGCCCTCGCCTGATCAATCTCCGCACGAGTCAACGGCTCGTCGTCCTTCTCGAAATCGGCCACCAGCTCCCCCAGCTTGTCCATCGCTACACGCTGCTCCAACGCCTCGGCAACATAGGCGGAGAAGCCGCCGGGGCCAACATAGGCTCGAGCCTGCTCGGCGAGATCCTCCGGGAGGCTGATCGAGTATTTCTTACTACCACCCATACTCCCGATGCTACCAAGGGTAGCAATCGCGGTGCCATGCAGGCCGCCTTCAAATGCGTGCCGCAGCGCAGCTCGGCATCGTCTCGATAATGTCGGCGCACTCGTCACCCAGCTCGATCGCGTCGCCCAGAGGTCGCCACTTTCTCGCCGTGCTCTTCGCGATGCCGGCACGGGCGGCGAATCGACGCTGGGTGAGTCCCAACGCGTCCGCAAAGCTGTGGCCCACCAGGATGATCGGCGTCGACACCCTCCGATAGGCACAATGGGTCCCTCGACAGGTCGGGCGGACATTCAGTACGCTGCCGGTCATGAGCAACGGGGGGACGCCGTCGACCGATAATCTCTCGGTGGTTCCGGAGAAGGTTCGTGAGGTCGGCGAGCAGGTCTATGAGCTATCGATGGCATTGCGGACGGCACTCGACTCTGCGGCCAAGGATGTCGAATCACTGGTCAATGGAACGTGGAGGGGCAATCTGGCGAGCCAGTTCGCTGACGGCTGGACCGATATCCGTGACGGCGGCGCCCAGATCATCACCGCTCTGTCCGGGATGGCCGAAAAGCTCGGTATCACAGCCTCGACCTATGAAGACCTCGACGGGAGCAACGCCGCCGTACTATACAACACGAGCAGCTCGAGTTTGGACCTGCCATGAGTTCCGAGGAGTTCCAGGTCGACTTGGACCACCTCGATGAGGTCGTGATCCGCCTGTCCGCACTCGCGAGCGTTATCGCCGAGCACCTCGACACGATTGACGACAAGGTTGCCGCGCTGGCGGGTACCGGCTGGGAAGGTGTTGCCGCTCAGGCCTATTCCGACGCCCACCTCGAGTGGTCGGTCGGCGCGCGGGAATTCGCCGAAGGTGTCCGCGATATCAGCGAAGCAGCCCGCAAAGCGCACACCGGCTACACCAGCGCGATCGAGGAAAACCTGAAAATGCTCCGAGGGGCATAACTAGTGCGCGTCAATTGGCAGACGTACTTCGACGCCGGCAAACAATGCCATGACCTCGCCGCCGAACTGCGTCGCACCGACAAACCGCTACACGACGCCGCCAAGGGTGAATGTGCAGGCATGGCCGGGGACGCCCCCGGATGCAAGCAATGGGGCGAAGCGTACGACCAGTACGCACGCGACACTATGCAAACGTGTACACACCTGGCCGACGCCCTTACCAACTTCGGCAACGTCCTATACGCCAATGGTTACAAATACGCGATCGCAGACAACGCCAAACCCCAGCGACCGACTCTCCACCAGGTCTCCGAGTACCAGGTAACCATCCCGACCTCCGTCCACGACAACGGCGACGGCGTCAAACACAACGGTGGCGTAGAGGAGTTCTTCAACGAACTCACTGCGAAGATCGTCAGTACCTTCGGGAAACTTCCCAACGGTGACGTCGACAAACTCTCCAAGGCCGCCGACACGTGGAAAACCTTCGCCAACCACGCGACCATCACTGGAGCTGCGGCTAAGATCAGCGGGATCTCCGCGTTGTTCGACGATATGGATGCGGCAGAGAATCGCGCCAAGATCCAGGAACACTTCGGGACACTGAAGTCCAGCGCCGATCTTCTGGCCACCGCGTCCCTCAATGTCGCCGCCCCTGTTGCGGACTATCACAGCTCGACAGTCGAAGTCGGCGAAGGCATCAAGACGGCAATGACCACCTTCGCATGGGCCGTCGGACTGCTGGTCACCGGCGCCATCGTAGGAGCGATCTTCAGCTTCGGCGGCAGTCTCGCGGTCGCCGGCGGCGGTGTCGCGCTCGCTGTTGAGGACACGATCGCCACCATTCGCGGCCTCTACACGACAAAGCGGCTATTCCAAATCCTCAAGATCACCCTGGCTGCGAGCGTCGCCGTCGGCGTTATCGACGCCTTCGGCCAGGTCCCCGACCTCACCGCCACACTCACCAAACTGGCCGCCATCATCGCCATGAAGGCACTCATCGACGACAACGGCCCTACAGCGACGCC
The DNA here is from genome assembly GCF_047200615.1 of Nocardia sichangensis. Lineage (NCBI taxonomy): Bacteria > Bacillati > Actinomycetota > Actinomycetes > Mycobacteriales > Nocardiaceae > Nocardia > Nocardia sichangensis. The sequence continues at coordinate 40,532 of NZ_JBJZOK010000015.1, read as the reverse complement.
AGCCCTGGGCGGGGACGATCCGATTACACAAGAGATTGCGAAGAAGATCGCCGAACACGCGAATGGACGTGCCGCACAGGGAGATGGCTCACACTACGTATCCGGCGTAGGCGCCGCAGAACTTCCCGAGTACGTTCGCAAGGTCCTCGACGGCGAGGTACCGACGGAGGTAAAGCATCTACCCAGGGGCCGAACGGCATATTGGGATCCGGAGAAAGGTGCTGTAGTCATCGAGGACGGAGATGGAGGAACCGTGTTCACGCCAAAGGACGGACGCGAGTACTTCGACGGCCTGTAGCGATGACTTGGATTGACAGGAAGGACCCGGAGAAGATGCCAGAACCGAACCTCGGACGCTATCGAGAGCATCTCGTCAGCGCAGAAAATTTCCAGGTCATTCGACAGCTGACGTTCGAGCTGGCTAATGTACCCAGAGAACCGATGGTCAAGTTGGGATGGAATCCGAAGAACGGCGATTATCTGAAACAACTCGCGCGATCTGTGCCGTCGCAGATCACAGCTCCTACTCGGGTGAAATTGGTTGTCCTCGATGAGGAAATCAACGACCCGACCTTGCCGGGCCGCTTATATGCAGCCGAGGAAGAACCCGAACCACCGAGCGATATCGTGAGATACTTACCCAAGTCGATCGCGGCCGTGTATCCGAATCTGTTGAGAGCAGCTTTTGAAGCCCTGGGAGAGCTTGAAACACGTTATCGAACAGGATTCTACGAAGACGAAGTAATAAAGGCCCTGAATGCAATCGATGGCGTCAGCGAAAATTGAATGGATTAAATAGCCGAAAGCAACGGCAGACTCGCCGGAGCAGGACCGGCGACGCTACATGAGCGTCTGCTCGCCAAATACGATGCCACACCCGATCCGGGCGGCACGGTCATGCGCCCTGCCGATCCGGACAGCGCACTCGGCAAAGCTCCGGCAGCGTCCTTCTCGTCGCTGTGCCGGTGTTGGGAGTGGTCGGATTTCTGGCATATATGGGCGGCGGCCCGTTCGAGCCGCCACCTGAGTGATGGCAAGGCGCTGTCCGCGCAGTTGAACAACTTGTGACGGAAGGGCGGCTCCGCGCCGCTACTCGACCTTGCCGGCGGAAGCTGGGACCGCGTCTATGTCTATCAACAGGAATACTTCGGCCGGGAGCAGGTGACTGCCCCGAGTCGAAATCACATCGACAGCGAGAACATATACGCAAGATTGCGATTCGACTGTTCGCTAAGGTTGCGTGTTCGGGATCCAATTGTGGGGTCAGAACCACTGTGCGGTCGGTGATCTCCGCGTCGATCGGGAAGACGAAATCGTCTACACGAGCGGCGAGTTCGGCTGCGGCGAGCACACGGCCGTCGTCGGCCGCGATCCGGAGGACGCCGTCATCGACGATCAGCGATCCCGCGTCGATCTCGATGATGGCCGAGGTAGACGTAGCGTGGGCGTTGAAACCTACTGAGCGCGAATCGGATTCCGCGCCTGCGGGTCCCGCAGCGAGGATGGCAGACGACGCGAGCGCCAACACTGCCCCGGCGACGATCCCGCCATCGCGACGACGCGCGATCGCCGACACAACGGTTTCCACGACCACAGCACGACGACGACCTGCGCGGGTCCTCGCGACTCCGCCATCGCGGCGACGCGCGACTGCCGCCGCCACGGATTTCTCGATTGCGCCATCACCGCGACTCCGGAACGACGAAACCCGCGTCCTGCACGATCCCACCGCGATCCACGGACCCCACCGCACCCCTCACAATTCCGCCAACGCGGCGACGAACGAGGCGGCTACGGCCTGCTGACCGGCCAACGTGGCGTGGACGCCGTCATCGAGCAGCAGCGGGTCCTCGCCGTTTGGCAGCGTGTCGTTCTCCACGTCGACGGTCAGGTCGGCCAGGTCGTGCAACACGGTCGAGGTGTCGGCGATGTCGGCTCGGGTCCAGGCGATGCCGATTCGCTGGAAAGGCTCGAACGCGGCGATGCGGGCTTCGTCGACCGTGGTCGGGGTGAGCCAGATCCACTGCGCCGGTTCGGGGGCGCGGGATCGGAGTATGCGCAAGTTGCGTTCGGTCTCGGCCAGGCCGACCAGACGCTGACCGCCGGGGCCGCCGATGCGCTGGGCGTCGTTGGCGCCGAGCTGGCAGAACACCCAGTCGGGGCGCTGGAAACCCAGAGCGGGAGCGAGCGTCAGCGTCTGCGTTGTGGTCGCCCCCGAGACGGCGAGATTGGTCAGCCGAATGGCATCGTCGGGTCTGCGCAGGTCGAGCAGATAGCGCAGGATTTCGAACCACGACAGCCGGTCGGCGGTCGAACTTTCGCCCAAGGCGATCACGTGCTGTCCGGGTCGAAGCGGCAGCCGATCCACCGCGGCGGCCACCGCGGCGTCGTCCAGAAGGGCAGCGGCCGCCCAGCGCGCCTGCTCATCGAAATCGGCACAGAGCTTTTCGTATTCGACGGGGGTGAGGCCGAACAGCGGTGCGACGCGGTCGGCGCCGAGGCCGGGGAGGTACGGCAGCGAGCGTTCGGGACGCTGGAATCGGACGAGCTTCTCAATGTGCGGATTCATCGGTCATTCCGCTTCTGCGGCAGATGATTTCGAGACGAGGAAGCCAGCGGCGATCAACCACGCCATGCCGGTGAAACGGGCCAGCGGCAGCAGGACGGCGGCCTCCGTGCGCATCAGCGTTGCCGTGGTAGCCAGTCCGGCGACGGCGATGACGAGACCGAGCCTGGCCAGCCAGGTACGGAAGGCAACTACCGGCAACGCGATGCCCGCGATGAGCAACCCGGTCGAGACGACATTGCCTGGGCCGCCCGCGAGGAAGGCCAGCGTGTGCAAAGCGCGCACCAAGTGCGGAGATTCGACGACTTCGGGCACCGTCACCACCCAGGTCACCACCGCCGACAGCATCAGGAATCCGGTGGCGAGCGCGCCTCCGGTTAGGGCGAGCGCGCCCCGCGTCCGCAGCCGCGCGGTGATCGCGGCGACGAACAGCGCACCGGGGATCGCGGCGGCGAACTGCAACGTCGCTCCCAGCCGGACCGTGTCGCGGTGGTCGGTGAAGTAGAACAGCGCGTCGTCCGGCGCGGCGAACGGGGAAGGAAACACATCGCCACCGGCCGCGACGGTGCTCGCGGCCAACCCGGCGACGAACAGCGCCGCCGAGGCGGTGGCGAAGACCCCCGGCGACGGGCCCAGCCTGGGTATATCCAGCCGCGGTGGAGTGGAAGCGATTGCGGGAGCGCTCATTACACGAGTCCGTTCTTCTAGGTGAATCGTTCACTGCAGTGAACGATTGAGGCGTGTGTACGATAACCCGGTGACAGCAGGAGAGCAAGCGGGTGACAACCCGATTCCCCGACAGGCCCTTACGCGGCAGGTCTCGTTCCTGCTCGCCCAGCTCGGCGCACACGCCACCCAGCGGTTCACCGACCGCATCGCCCCGCTCGGCCTGACTCCCCCCGATATCGGCGTGCTGCGCATGATCGCCATGTCCCCCGGCCGCAGCCAGCGCGCTCTGGCGGAAGAACTCGGCGTGGTTCCCAGCCGCGTCGTCGCCCTACTCGACAACCTCGACCGCAAAGGCCTCGTCGAACGCCGCCGCAGCGCCACCGACCGCCGCAACCACGAACTGCACCCGACCCCGGCGGCCTACCAGCTGATGGGCGAACTTTGGCCGGTGCTCCAGACCCACGAAGCCGACCTCACCGCGGCGTTGTCCCCCGCCGAACGCGATCAATTGGCGTCACTGCTGGCGCGGATCGCCGATCAACAAGGCCTGGACGTGGGCGTCCACCCGGGATACCAGCGCGCGAACTCGCCCACCACCGATCAGACGAAGGGATAGATCGCGACCCGACACCAGGCCACTTCCAGGTGGAGCAGTTCAGCCCACGGCTTCACGCGGGTGGCAGTACCTGGTGAGATCACTGCCCCGTCGCCCCCATACGTGGCCGTGTAGGCCCACAGCGCCGCTCGCCGTACAACATGCGGGTGAAGGTTGTTGCCGGTTGAATAGCGTTCCCCACGTCACAGACGGTCCTGGCGTGAACTCCGTAATCGTCACCACGCAGATGCTGACGCGGCGTCCACTGCCGATATCGCCGTTGCGCCCACCTGCGCGAGTAGAGTCGCCGACCTGACGACGGCTCTCGGCAGTCCGCTCGAACGGCTCGGCCGGGCACGCCACCGGGCGGTCCGGTAGGACGGCCGTGGAAGCAGTGGCCGTCAGAGACAAGCGTGAACCGCGCCTGTTCACCCGAAACCGCTCGCTCACCGTCTGCATCAGGGCGGCGCGGTTCGAGGCGGCCGCCCAACTCTCCGCTCGACACCACTATCGAAAGGCTGTGTCAGCAGGAGTGGGATTGCTTCAGCTGGCACGGTGAACGCCCGATCGACAGTTCTACGAATCGGACGTCTTCATCCTGTCCAATATCCTGGGCTGCCATTGGTAGAACCAACTGAACTTGTACGACTCCCCCTCGGGTGACGAGGTAGCGGCATAGGTGAATCGACGGTCGGTCGTGCTGATCGGAACTTTGTCGACGAGTTGCTCGAAGCGCGGTTCGATTCGAACCGGGAGCGTTGTCGGGTCCGGTGTGATCACCGGAAAACAGAGGCGCTCGATTCGGCGCGATTCCCAGCTGATGGTGGCGTATATATCGAATGCTTTCTCGGTGAGTGAGAGAAAGTCATCGCTCGGGTCCGGGAGTCCGGCATCCCGGTGCAGCGACACGATGGCGCGGGGTTCGAAATAGTCGGCCGACAGTCCGGGGAAGTACACGTTCATCGTCTTGTCGTGGTAGTCGATACCGAGCAAGCCGACTTTGTCCTCCAAGCCGTGACGTGCGAACATGCCGGCGTGGTCGGCGAGACTGGGCGGCATGGACGGTAGTTCGGCGAGCTCCGATACTTTCTGCATGCCGTCGGCGGGAAAGAACGGCCAGATTTTCTTGAAGCCGCCGACTACACCGATGTCGATCCCGTAGCTGTGGATCGGGCACCGTTCCCGGACCTCGTCCAGCAGAGCGCCGACCGGATGATCGGTCTCGGAAATGAGTTCGTTGGAAAGGGCGATGTCATAGGGGTCGATGTCGCTCGGCAGCGTCAAGAAGCGGTAGTCGAGGTCTCCTGAGCGGCGGGCGTCGGTGACCACTCGGAGGGAGATCACGGAACGCGTGAGCATCGCGCCGTACGCGGTCAGAGTGGGCCGGACAGCTTCTCGAGTGCAGGGCACGTTCCATAGCCGCGCGGATTCCTCGATGGCCGCGTAGAGATCTTCCAGCTCGGATTCGGTAGTGGTGAACACGCGTCCTTCCAGAGATCGGTGCTACGAGCAACATCACGGTTGCGCCAATTCCATTCAACCAGAATGCAACTCAGCGCCGGATGCCACGTGTGGGAATGCAGGCACCGCATCCATCCATGGTCACGCGGTCGATGAACGGAGGTGGCGGGTGAGGGCATGACCCAGATGCGGGCCGAGGGGACCGGTGTGGTCGATGCCGAGCTGGGTGGCGAGGGTGGTGGTGTGCAGGCGTGTGGCGTTTTCCAGCAGGGTGGCGTAGGCATCGGTGGTAGCGCGGATTCGGTGATGAGCGGTCGCGGCGATGACGACGGCGAGAGGTGCGGCGGGCCACCACCAGACGGTCAGAACGAGGTAGAGAACGGACCAGGCCGCAAGCGTGGTCGCTCGCGAGAGAGCGGTGCGGGCGGTGGTGATCTGCTCGCGCACGGGGTCCGGCAGGACCAGCCACAGCGACGGCCATACGGTCGCCAGGTCGAGATGGTGATCGCGATCGAGTCGAATCGCCGTTGCTTGGATTCGGTCGCCGCTCCAGGTCGGGCGCTCGGGCCGCTCGACCGAAATCCTTGCTCGCGCGCGTGCCGCACGGTGCCTGAGCGCCGGGTCGGGCCGGGACGCCGGATCGGGAGTCAAGGCATTCTGGTATTCACGGAGGTAGTCGGCGTTGGCGCTGTCCCACCGACGCTGACGGCGGGCGAGCGACCACCGAGCGGCGAACCGGACGGGAATCGGCCAAGCCTGCCATTCCGCCGCCAGCACAGCCCGCTCCACAAACGTTCCGATCGATTGTGCGACGAAACCGACCGCCGCGGCGGCTGCGAGAATCGCGGCCAAGACGACGACCTGCCCGCCCGTGCTGGTCACCCCGGGATTTCTGGCGTAGTCGGTGATATGTCGGGTGAGCAGGCCGATGTCCAACGCATGCGCGTGGCCGAGAGTGAGCGCAGTGGCGGTGACCGTCAGATAGAACGCGCCGGGCAACACGAGAAGCGAAAACCATTTCTCGGCCAGCTTTTTGGCGAGTTCACTCCACAACCCGTTCATCAGGAGAGCCGTTCGCGCCGTAATTCCCGTCCGCTGACGGCGCATCGGGGCGGCTCGGCATCGACATCGTCGCGGCCGTCGCAGCGTTCGAGCGGGCAGCGATAGACGACTTCGATGCTGTGCACGCCGACCGGGACCGGACCGCGGTGGTGTCCATACACACCGCGCGCATCGCCGGCCGCCCGCAGAGCGGTGTGCACCCCGTCCAGCGCGGCGGCGATGCCCGCACCGTCCCCCGATCGGACCGAGCTGAGCAGCTTGTGCAGCGGGGTCGAAATGTCCGTCCCGTCATCGCCGAGAGTGCCGCGGATCTCCTGCAGATGACCGCACAGATACGCCAGCCCGGCGGTGACCCGAGTTGCATCTTGCGACGGTGGCAACCGAACCCCCAGGTGCACAGGTGAATACGATGGACACTGCCGCCGAGGCCACGATCCGGCGAGCGTGTCGTGTGATCATATCGCCGTAAACCGTTGTGCCAGGGGTGGCCGTGTGATTAGCGTGGCTCGATAGGGCAGGGGGATGGATGGATGCGGTATGACGATCAACGCCACCATCATCACGGCCGAAATCAAACTGTGGCAACGCAAGCTGACCACGCTGCCGACCGGCCACCCCACGCGGGTGCTGTGCCTTTTCCGCCTCGGTGACGCTTTTTATCGCCGGTTCAAGGCGACAGGGGCCATCGCCGACCTGGACGAAGCCATCGTCTCCCTCCGGAAAGCCGTGGAGGCCACTCCCGCCGGTCACCCGAACCTCGCCGTCATACTGACCGAACTCGGCGGCGGACTCTGGATCCGTTTCCAGCGGACCGGGATGTCGCCCGACTTGGACGAGGCGATCCGGACAGCTCGACGCGCGGTGGACGCCACGCCACCCGATCGCCCCGTGGACGGCCTGCTGGGTTTCATCGCTGCAGCCCTGAAGATCCGGTTCGAGCGGACGGGCGCGATGGCCGATCTGGACGAGATGGCCCGGACAATGCGGCTGACGATCGCGGCCACGCCCACCGATCACCCCGAGCGGGCCCAAAGGATCAGCGCGCTGAGTCGCGCCCTGCGGCATCAGTTCACGTTGACGATGGCGCTGCCCGATCTTGACGAGGCGATCCGAGTCGGCCGACAGGCGGTGGCCGCGGCGGCCCCGTACCACCCCGAGCGTTCCAGCATTCTGTCCGATCTCGGGATCTCCTTACGGGTGAGGGCCGAGCGGACGGGCGGGCAGGCCGACCTGGAGGAAGCGATCCGAGTAGGTCGGCAGGCGGTAGCCGAAACATCGCCCGACCACCCCGAGCGTGCCGACCACATGACCAGCCTCTGCCGGGCTCTGGTGCACCGGTTCGCACGCGCGGGTCTACCGGACGATCTAGATGAGGCGATCGAAATCGGTCGACGAGCGGTAATGGTCACAGCCCCAGAGCATCCCGACCGTGCCGAAAGTATGTCCGTCCTCGGATCAGCGCTACGGCTCCGGTCCGAGCGAACAGGCTCGACAGCCGATCTGGACGAGGCCGTCGCCACCCTGCGGAAGGCCGCGAACGTGGACCTCGTCGACCGAACAGTCCGCCCGGTGTCGCTGTCCGATCTCGGTATCGCCCTTTTGAACCGTTTCGAAAGGACCGGGGCCCAGGCCGACCTGGACGAGGCGATTCAGGTCGGCCGACAGGCGGTGGAAACCGGCTTCGGCCGCTTCGACTTCGGCAACATCCTGTCCAGTCAGGGGGTCGCGGTACTGCGGCGGTTCGAGCGAAACGGCGAAATGAGCGATCTGAACGAGGCCGTCATCACCTTCCGGAAAGCCGTGGACGTCACGTCTCCCGATCATCCCGATCTGGCGAGCATACTGACCAATTCCGCCGTCACCCTGCTGAAGCGGTTCGAGCGGACCGGCGAGCTGCCCGATCTGGACGAGGCGATCGAGCTCGGCCGACAGGCGGTGACAGCCCTGCCGGTCGGCCACCCTGACCTGGCCAAAACACTGTCCAATCTCGTCACCTGCCTGGTGAGCCGGTTTCAGCGGACAGGCGAAATGGCCGACTTGGACGAGGCGATCCGGATCGGACGGGAGTCGGTCGATGCCACACCCACCGGCCATCCCGGCTCGGCCGCCACCGGGTCCAATCTCGCGATCTGCCTGGTGAGCCGATTTCACCGCACGGGGCAGACGCCGGACCTCGACGAGGCGATCGTCATTCTCAGGAGAGCCGCGGACGTTCTTGCCCCCGACCATCCCGATCTTGTCACGCTGCTGTCCAATCTAGGTGTCGCATTGTGGAAGCGGTTCGATCGAACCGGAGCCCCGGTCGACCTGGACGAGGCGATATACGCGAACCGACGAGCGGTGGCGGCCATACCGGACGACCACCCCCTCCGAGCTCGCCATCTGTCCAATCTAGCCATCCCTTTGCGGATTCGATTCCAGCGAACCGGCGCGATGGCCGATCTGGACGAAGCGATCCGAATGGGTCGGCAGTCGGTCGCGGCCACACCCGAAGACCATCCTGATCTTCCCATCATCTCGACCGAACTCGCGGCCTTCCTGCTCAGCCGGTTCGAGCGGACGGGGATGATCGCCGACGCGGACGAAGCCATAGCCACGCTCCGGAAAGCCGTGGACATCACCCCGGTCGACCACCCCGCTCGCGCCGGGATACTGGCCGACCTCGGAGTAGTGCTTTGGAAGCGCTCCGAACGAACGGAAACGGCGGATGACTTGGGCGAGGCGATCCGGATGGGCCGGCTGGCAGTCGCGGCCACGCCGACCGACCACCCCGAACGCGCCAACCGACTGTCGAACCTCGCCGTGCCCCTGACGATTCGGTATGAATCGACGGGCACGACACACGATCTGGACGACGCGATCCGTCTCGCCCGGCAGGCGGTCGCGGCCATCCCGACCGGGCACCCTGGCCACGCCGTCATGCAGGTCAACCTCGCCGAAGCTTTGCGGGCCCGATACTCGCGGACAGGCACGGCGTCTGATCGGGAGGAGGCGACGACCGCCTTGCAGGAGGCTGCGGAACTGGCCACAGCGGCTCCGTCCCTGCGCATCCGGGCTGCTCGCGGCGCCGCCGAGCTCACCGCGACGGCGCAGCCGGGCCGGGCGGCGGAACTGCTGCGGCGGGCGGTCCGCTTGTTGCCCGAAGTCGCGCCACGTGAGTTGGCGCGGTCGGATCAACAACATGCTCTGGGCGAGTACGCCGGAATCGCCTCCGACGCGGCGGCACTGGCGCTGGACGATCCGTCCACACCGCCGGACCAGCGGCCCGTCCTGGCATTGCAGCTGCTGGAGGCGGGGCGGGCGGTGCTGTTGAGCCAAGCGTTGCAAGTGCGCGGCGACATAGCCGACCTCGCAGACCAGCATCCAGATCTGGCCGCCGATTTCGTCCGGCTTCGGAAACTTCTCGACCGAACTCCCCATGCCGCCGCCGCGTCGGACGCGGCAGCCGACCCCATAGCGGACCGGGCGCGCTCGGCGCGGGAGTTGAACGACGTGCTGGCGCGGATCCGGGCGCAGCGCGGATTCGAGTACTTCGCCCTGCCGCCGTCGGCGGCGGAACTCATCGCTCAGGCCGGCCGAGGCCCGGTGGTGGTGTTCAACATCAGCGGTCACCGCAGCGACGCGCTGCTGCTCACCGCCGGCGGAGCGACCTGTCTGCCGCTGCCCGGCCTGCCGCTCGAGACCGTGATCGACCAGGTTCTCGCCTTCCACGAAGCCTTGCGGGCCGCTGGTCACGGCGGTACCGGGCCGGAGCGGCAAACCGCCCAACGACAGCTCAGCCGGATCCTGGAATGGCTGTGGGACAACGCCGCAGGCCCGGTTCTGGACGCCTTGGGCTACCGCGATCGGTTCCCTGCGGACCGGACCGGCCCGCGGGTGTGGTGGATACCCGGGGGTCTGCTGGGTCTACTGCCCATCCACGCCGCGGGCTATCACACCGCACCACCTGATCCCGCGGGCCGGGCGGTGCTGGACCGGGTTGTCTCCTCCTACACCCCCACCATCGCCGCCCTCCGCCATGCGCGGCGGCGCTCACCGAGCACCGAGCCGTCTGCACGCAGGCCCGCACTCATCGTCGCGATGCCTACCACCCCCGGCGTAGCGGGGCGCCTGCACCACGTGCCCGAGGAAGTCCGCACGGTCGCCGCCCACCTGTCGTCGTCGATCACGCTCACCGAGCCGGACTCCGGTATCCAGGTCGATCTCGCTGGAGCGGACTCCGCCACAACCCTTCCGACCAAGGCCAATGTCTTGAATCGCCTGGCCGACTGCGCCGTCGCGCACTTCGCCTGCCACGGCACCACCGATCCGGCCGACCCATCCCGCAGCCACCTGCTGCTGCACGACCACGACGCGGACCCGCTCACCGTCGCCGAACTCGCCCCGGTCCACCTCGACCACGCGCGTCTGGCCTACCTTTCGGCCTGCGAAACCGCCCTCACCACCAACACCCGGCTCCTCGACGAAGCCATTCACCTTGCCTCGGCGTTCCAACTCGCCGGATACCCACACGTCATCGGCACACTGTGGCCCATCGACGACGAAATCGCCGTGCAGGTGGCCGACGCCTTCTACGCCGCTCTGGTCACCGACCCGGACGTGACCGATGCCGCATACGCGCTGCATCGCGCCATCCAGGCTGTGCGCGACGCGCTTCCCGCCACCCCCTCGCTCTGGGCCGCCTACCTTCACGCCGGGGCATGAGAGCCGACCCCGATCGGCCCCGCATGCCCGCCTGCGTCGTCAGCACTTCGGCGTGAGCGGAGTGCACAGAGGCAGCAGGTTCATGCGGGCCGGGGTCTCCGTGACGGGCGGCGGTGGGGGAACCACCTCGGTCGTGAGCACAGGCGCTTGGGTGGGTTGCACAGCGCCGCCGGTGGGGGTCGAGCAGGAGGCGGCCAGTATCCATATCGTGCCGATGACCAGCACGATCAGCGCCACCGCGGCGATCTGTTGCGAGCGGTGGCCGCGTGACTTCGATTTCTCGGAGGTGCGACCGGGGATCCGCGCGGACAGGGCGGTTAGCTGCTCGCGAACCGGGACCCGTGGACGGCGCTCGAGCACAGCCGTCGGCGTGGGTCGGCGCAGCGGCTCGGGCGCGGGGGTGGGCGTTGACCACGATGCGGGCCGGCTCGGCGGAGGCGCCTGCACCGGACGTGGGCGCCGAGGCCGGTCGGCGGCGGGCTCGATCCACGACGACCAGTTGTCCGTGAAGGACGACGGTGCGGGCGCAGATCGCGCGTCAGGAGCGAATTCCTCATCGTCGGGCGGGAACTCGGAGTCGGTTCGTTCCATCGTGTCGGACTCGGCAGTGGCGGGCCGTGTCGACGGCCCGAATCCGGTGGTGAAAGGTCCCGTCGCATCGGCGTACGGCTCGGCGAGTTCCTCCCGCGCGGGCTTCGCCGCGAGTCGGCCTTCGAACCGAGGCGGCTCCGCGTGCTCGGCATCAGTTGTCGGGCCCGACGGCGCGGGATGTGATTCGGGCTCCGGCGCGAGGTATTCCGGCGCGAAGGGATCCGCCTGGGCGGGTTGCGCCTGCGCAGCTACGGCGACAAGTGCCTGCGGGGAATGCGACTCCGACGCGGACGCCTTCTGGCCGCCGCCTGGCACATCCGTGTACTCGAGCGACTGCCGAGCCGTCGACGACGCCCCTTGGGCTCGCTGTGCGCTTTCGGCACTGGGCCGCGTCGACGGCTCGAACGCCGAGCCCTCGCGCTCGTCGACATCCTGGGCGGGGCGCGCCTGCGCGGCCACGGTTCCCGAGGCGTCGGTCTGCTCCAGCGCAGGCATCGCGGACTGCGACGCGGGCGACTGATCTACCTGCGGGACCTGCTGATAACCCTCATCTGCCTCGTCACCGTTTTCGACGGTTCGCGTCGAGCCGGATTCGCTGAGTCGCGCAGCATCCGGATCGAGGTCGTGCGGCTCGGGCACGGCGTCGACCGGTGGCGCGTCCGAACCAGCCGACACGTCGTCGGTGTCCGAATCCTCGCTGGACGTCCTACCCTCGAGCTCGGGAGCCTTCCGCGTCACGCTCTCCAACGCCGCCAGCGTCCCGGCCCGTAACTTCCGCTCCGCCGGAAAACCATCCGCCACCAGGTCGTCGATGGTGATCTGGTCGCCCAGGTTCAAGTCCGTCAGGAGGGCGTGGGTGCGTTCGGCGGTCCAGATGAGCTTGCGGCTCGCGGTGCGGTGGAACCACGCGCGCAGGTCGGCCTGCCCGGCTCCGAGCACCACCGCGCATCCGCGCCTGCGCGACTCGATGTTGAGCGTGAGGTTCGAATCCTTGGGCGGCACCACGACGATCAGTCCGTCGACGAAGGCCTCGGCATTGTGCTTGCGCACCAGCGTCTTCAAGTTGAAGACGTTGTTCGTCACCTGGTCGAACGGGCTGCTGTCGTGGTCGCGCACGTGGATCGGGTCGCCCGCGTAGCCGGACAGCCGCCAGCGTCCGTTGGCCTGCACCGACAGGACACCGCTCGTCGCCTCCGGGACGGTGCCCTTGACCTCGACGACGACCGCCGCCCTGGGTGTGATCACCACCAGATCGGCTTCTTGCGTTTCGTCCTTGCGCTCGCGGTCGGGTAGGTAACACCCCGAGATCGCGAGTCCCACAATGACGTACTGGCCGGTCCAGCTCCGCATCCAGTCGAGCACGCGCTGTTCGGATCGCGGCGCCGTCGTTCGTTCATTGATGACCAACATCGGCGGCCTCCATCGCCGTCCACACCATCGACCACACAACGGTATGCGCCGGGATTTCCGCCACAAAATCGAAAGGCACTGGAGCAGCAGGATATTGGCAGCACAAGGGCGTGCGAAGGACGGCGTGTGGGCAGCGCCACACTCGGGTGCGTCAGACCCCGACCGCTTCTTCGATCTCTTCCTCGGCCGCATGTTCCGTGACGCCGACCGTCTCGGTGCGCGCGGCCGTGCGCAGCCTGCGCTCGTAGCCGCCCGCCACCAGGACCAGTCCCGCACCAGCCGCCAGCCACAGCACCAAGCTCAACACCCGGTTGCCGAATCCCGCACCGCCGTCGAAGTACAACAGGGTGCGCGCGCCCTCGACGAAACCCGCTCCGTTCCAGAACGAATGCAGCGCGCCGAAGAAATCGTTCTGCAGCCACGGCCCGTACACGCCGCCCGATGTCGTGAAGTTGAGCATCACGAACAGCACCATCATCGTCAGCGTGGTCCAGCGCCGTAAGAAGGTGTGCAGCCCGATGCCCACCGCGAGAATCCCAGCCGAATACAGCCACGACATCGCCCAGACGGCGGCGTAGTCGTGGTCGACCACATGGAATACCGGCCCCGCGACGCCGAGTCCGATGACGCTCACCGCCAGCGACGTGACCAGGCCCAGCAGTGCGCGAACGCCCATGCTCAGTCCCGCCCCGGCCGCGCCGATCGCCGCGACGCTGCCGTAGGAGCCGATGCTCAATGCCACCAGCAGGAAGAACAAGCCCTGCGCGGTCGGATCGCCGGTGCTCGGCGGAGCGATATCGGTGACCTCGACCGGTGCGCCCTGCTGGGCGGCGATCCGGTCGAAGACGGCCTCGGCCGCCATCGCCGTGGTGTCGGAACCAGCCTTGGCGACCAGCGCTTCGTGCGATTCCGGCACGTAGGCGCCGGCCAGTGTCCGCTCCCGCAACTGCCGCACCGCCTCCTCCCGACCTGGCAGAGTGACAACCTCCAGCGCGTCTCCGGCCCGGTCCTTCAGCGTCTGAGCCAGCACCTTGACCTGCGGTGCGTCACCCACGATCGCCACCTTCAGGTGGTTCGGCTCGGGCTGATGGAACGCGCCCAGATACGCCAGTGCCATGCCGAGGCACATCAGCAGTGGGGTGAGCAGATGCGCGGCGACATGCCGTAGTTGGTGCATGAGACGACTCCCCAAAAAGTTGGTAAATACAACTATCTTCGTTGTACTATACAACCATGCGGCAATCTCCGGCATTCCCCACTCGCTCGACCGCGATCCACACCATTCAGCGCGAGCTCACCGCATTCGCCCGCCGAGCCCGTGGCCGAGCCGCCGAACTGCATCCGGAACTGCCGCTGGTCGCGTCGAGCATCCTGGACCTGGTCATCGAACGCGACGGCTGCCTGGCCACCGAACTGGCCGAACACTTCCTGCTGGACAAATCCACGGTGAGCAGGCAGGTGGCGGCGCTGGAACGGCTCGGGTATCTCACCCGGGAGGTCGATCCCGCCAATCGCCGCAACCACATCCTGCGCGCCACCCCCGCCGGGCAGCGGATCGCACGGGAGGCCGAGCAGCGCCGCCGGGAGGCGTTCGCGGAACGGTTCCGCGACTGGGACGACGAGGACCTCGCCGAACTCGCCGGGTACCTGGTCCGCTACAACGCGGCGGATGGCTGATCGGCCAACGGCCGGCGCGGCGGACGCGAGCGAGCCCCCTCAACCTCGCAGCGCCGCGGCCAGCTCCGGGTCCACGGAGAACGCGATGGCGATCAACGATTCGACCAGCAGATCGATCAGCTCCGTACGCGAGATGGGCTCCGAGCGCAGCCAGGTGAGCGTGGATTCCTCGACGAAGGCGATCCAGCCGCGCATGGCGAGCATGAGGCGGGGGTGGTCGGATTCCACAATGGGAGTGGGAGTCTCCGCGAGGATGATCCCGATGATCGCGTCGCGGGTCTGGTCGACCAGCGGGGCCAGGTCGGGGCTGACGCTGGTGGGGCCGCGTAGCAGCGCCAGATAGGAGGTCCGGTTCTCCGTGACGTACTCGATGTAGCGCTCGATCGAGTCGCGCAGCATCTCGAACAGGCCCAGCGAGCGGTCCGGGGCGACACGCTCGAGCAGTTCGGCGTTGGCGTGGTGCACGATCGCGAGCTGGAAGTCCTGCTTGGTCGGGAAGTAATGGAACAGCAGGCCGCGGGAGATGCCCGCCTCGGCGGCGATCTCGCTGACGGAGATGTCCTCGATGGAACGCTCGCCGAGCATCTTCGCACCCAGAGTGATCAGCTGCTCGCGGCGCTCGTCGGGACTCAGCCGCGTGCGCTTGGGGGCGTCTCCCTGGGTTCTCGTCACGCGCCCAATCCTACTGAACGTCAGTCAATACACTGTTGACTCGCGCTCAATAGGACCGTAGGCTCCATTACATGAGTCGCAAGGTTACAGACAAAGCTGTCGCCGGCCGACCCGCGCGCCACGCCAAGACGATCATCATCGGCAGCGGGTTCGCGGGCCTGGGTCTGGCCATCCGGCTGACCCAGCAGGGGCGCAACGACTTTCTCGTGCTGGAGCGCGGCAGCGACGTCGGGGGCACCTGGCGGGACAACACCTACCCCGGCGCGGCCTGCGACGTGCCTTCGCACCTGTACTCGTACTCGTTCGCGCTGAACCCGAACTGGTCGCGGTCGTTCTCCCGGCAGGGCGAGATCCAGCAATACATCCAGGACGTGTCGAAGCGCTACGACGTGCGTGACAAGCACATCTTCGACTGCGACGTGACCAGCGCCTGCTGGAACGACGAGACCGCGCTCTGGGAGATCGAGTCGACCAAAGGCAGCTTCACCGCGAACACGGTGGTCTCCGCGGTCGGCGCGCTGTGCGAGCCCGCGCTGCCGGACATCAAAGGCATCGGCGAATTCGAAGGCGAGATCTTCCACTCCGCCCGCTGGAACCACGACGCCGACCTCACCGGCAAGCGGGTCGCCATCATCGGCACCGGCGCCTCGGCGATCCAGATCGTGCCTGCCATCGCCCCGAAGGTCGGCCACCTGGACGTCTACCAGCGCACGGCGCCGTGGCTGCTGCCGCGCCTGGACCGCCCGTACACGAAGGCCGAGCGAATGGCCTTCAAGTACGTGCCGGGTCTGCAGCGACTATCCCGCGCGGCCATCTACGCCGCGCGCGAGACCCAGGTGGTCGGCCTGGCCAAGGTGCCTGCCCTGATGCAGTTGTTCGAGGCGATCGCGAAGGCCAAACTCCGCCACGAGATCCGCGATCCGCAGCTGCGCGCCAAGGTCACGCCGAATTTCCGGATCGGCTGCAAGCGCATGCTGATCTCCAACGACTACTACCCCGCGCTGTCGCGCCCCAACGTCGACGTGGTCACCGACGGCATCGCCGAGGTGCGCGCGAACTCGATCGTCACCGAGGACGGCACCGAGCGCGAGATCGACGCGTTGATCGTGGCGACCGGCTTCCACGTCACCGACTCCCCCACTTACAACACCATCGCGGGCCGTGACGGTCGCACTTTGGCAGAGGTATTCGACGAGATCGGCCAGCAGGGCTACAAGGGCTCCGCGATCGCCAATTACCCCAATTTGTTCTTCCTGCTCGGCCCGAACGTCGGCCTCGGGCACACCTCGATGGTGTACATGATCGAATCTCAGATCAATTACATCGCCGACGCACTGGCTACCATCGACCGCCTCGACCTGCGTACCGTGGAGGTGCGCCGCGACGTGCAGGATGCCTACAACGCCGACCTGCAGGCGAAGCTGGCGGGCAGCGTCTGGCTGACCGGCGGGTGCTCGAGCTGGTACCTGGACAAGCACGGCAACAACACCACGCTGTGGCCGGACTTCACTTTCGAATTCCGTAGGCTGACCAAGACATTCGACGTGGCGGCGTACGACATCTCCATTTCCCGGGCCGATTTGAAAGCAGTGGCATCGTGAGCAGTGACGCTTACTTCGAGAACAAGGTATGTGTGATCACCGGAGCGGGTTCCGGGATCGGCCGTGCGCTGGCAATGAATCTGGCCCGGCGCGGCGCCAAACTGGCACTGTCGGACATCGACGTCGACGGTTTGAACGAGACCGTACGCCGCTGCGAACAGCTCGGCGCCGAGGTCAAGTCCGACCGGCTGAACGTGGTCGAACGCGAAGCGGTGATCCTCTACGCCGACGCGGTGAAAGCGCACTTCGGCACGGTGCACCAGATCTACAACAACGCGGGCATCGCCCACCACGGCGAGGTCATCCGCTCGGAGTACAAGGACTTCGAACGCGTGATGGACGTCGATTTCTGGGGCGTCGTCAACGGCACCAAGGCGTTCCTGCCGATGGTCATCGAGTCCGGCGACGGCCACGTCGTCAATGTGTCCAGCCTTTTCGGCCTGATCGCGATTCCCGGGCAGAGCGCCTACAACGCGGCGAAGTTCGCGGTGCGCGGCTTCACCGAGTCGCTGCGCCAGGAGATGCTGGTCGCGCGGCACCCGGTCAAGGTCACCTGCGTGCACCCCGGCGGCATCAAGACCGCGGTCGCGCGCAACGCCACCTACGCCGAGGGCATCGACGCCAAGTCGGCCGCGACGATGTTCGACCGGAAGCTGGCCATCCACACCCCGGAGATGGCGGCGCAGACCATCGTCGAGGGCGTGCGCAAGGGGCACGGCCGCGTGCTGATCGGCTGGGAGGCCAAACTGCTGGATCTGTTCGTCCGGGTCACCGCGTCGGGCTACCAGCGGATCGCGGCCAACGTCGAACGCCGCTTCCTGCCCTGACCCGGATTCGAGGAACGACGAATGCGGGACATCGACCTGCCACTGCCCCTCGCGCGGGCGATACTGAATCCGATCTTCCGGGTCACACTGAACAAGCGATTGCCGTTCACGGTGCAGCGCAGGCTGCTCGACGTGACTTCGCGGGCGCAGTTGCTGCCCGCGGGCGCTGTCGTGCGGCCCGTGCGCCTCGGCGGCAGGCCCGCCGAGCGGATCGATTTCGCGGACACCTCCGAGCACGGTGCCGTGCTCTATCTCCACGGAGGCGGATACGCGGTCGGCTCGGTCGCGACACATCGCTCGCTGGCGGCCCGGCTGGCACGAGACATCGGTTGCGCGGTCTACGTGCTGGACTACCGGCTCGCGCCGGAGCACCCCTTCCCCGCGGCACTGGACGACGCCGAGGCGGCGTTCCTGGAGCTGGTGGCGACCTCGGGACTGCGGCCGGACCAGATCGCCGTCTCCGGTGACTCCGCGGGCGGCGGTCTGTCGCTCGCGCTGGCGCAGCGACTGATCGCCCGGCACGGGCAGACCCCGGCCGCGCTCGGTCTGATCGCGCCGTGGGCGGACCCGAACGAGATCCCGGAGCGGGAACGCGATCTGGTTATCAACAGGCCCTGGTCACGCGCCTGCGCCGCCGCTTACCTGGGCGACAGCGATTCCGCCGACCCGGCTTACGCACCCCTGACCGGCGAACTGCGCGGCCTGCCGCCGACCTACGTGCAGGTGGACGTCAGCGAACTGCTGCACCGGCAGTGCGTCGCGCTGGTCGCCGCGCTGCGCGAGGCGGGCGTACACGTGCGCTTCACCGAGAGCAAGGGCTTGTGGCACGTCGCTCAATTGCAGGCCGCGCTGGCGGCGCCCGCAGCGGCCGCGCTGTGCGAACTCGCCGAGTTCCTGCGCGAAGCGATTCAACCGGCGGACCTGCGCGAACTAGGATGAAATTCGAGCGGGTCCCCAGCCTGCGGTGATGTACGGAGGCGATTGGCGGTGGTCGACCTCACGGGCCCGGCGCAGGTGTCGTAGATTACTGGCGAGTAAACCCACGTGGAAGGGCACTGATGCGAGAGTTCGAAGTCCCGGCTTCTTACACCATTCCGGATGACGCGAACAATTCCGACAACGTCTTCCGCCACGCCGAGCAGTCGCCGAATACGGTGCTGTTCAACGTGCCTAACGGCAGTGGCGGCTGGCGGGACGTCACCGCCGCCGAGTTCGCGAAAACCGTTACCGGGGTGGCGAAAGGCCTGATCGCTTCGGGTCTCGAACTCGGCGATCGCGTCGCCATCATGGCCCCCACCCGCTACGAGTGGGCCGTCCTCGACTTCGCCATCTGGGCCGCGGGCGGCTGCACCGTCGCGATCTACGACAGCTCCGCCGCCGAGCAGGCCAAGTGGATTCTGCAGGACTCGGCCACCAAGCTGCTGGTCGTGGACAGCGACAAGCACCGGAAGGTGATCGACGAGATCGAAACCGGGGCGCTGCCCGAGCTGCGGGAGATCCTGCAGATCGACAAGGGCGCGGTGGACGAGTTGCTCGGCCGCGGCGCCGACCTGGACGACCAGGCCGTGCACGAGCGCCGCGCACAGGTCGGCGCGCAGTCGCCCGCCACTCTGATCTACACCTCGGGCACCACGGGCCGCCCGAAGGGCGTCATGCTGACCCACGCGAACCTGTACGCGGAGTCCAAGTCCGACCGGATCGCGCTGAACAAGTACGTCACCGAGGGCAAGAAGACCCTCATGTTCCTGCCGCTGGCGCACGTCTTCGCCCGCGCCGTGGCGCTGGCCGCGTTCGACGCGAAGGTGGTCGTCGCGCACACCGCCGACTGGTCCACCCTGGTCGAGCAGTTCGGCAGCTACCGGCCGCACTTCATCCTCTCGGTGCCCCGGGTGTTCGAGAAGGTGTTCAACAGCGCCAAGCAGAAGGCGCACGACGGCGGCAAGGGCAAGATCTTCGACGCCGCCGCCGATACCGCGATCGCATGGAGCGAGGCGCTCGACAACGGCGGACCGGGCCTGGCGCTGAAGCTGAAGCACGCGCTGTTCGACAGGCTGGTGTACGCCAAGCTGCGCGCCGCGCTCGGCGGCCAGTGCGAGGCCGCCGTTTCCGGCGGCGGACCGCTCGGCGCGCGGCTGGGCCACTTCTTCCGCGGCGTCGGCGTGACCATCTACGAGGGCTACGGCCTCACCGAGACCACCGCGGCCATCGCGGTCAACACCCCGGAGCACATCCGGGTCGGCTCGGTCGGGCGGCCGATCGAGGGCCACGCCGCCAAGATCGCCGAGGACGGCGAGCTGCTGCTGCGCGGCTCGGTCGTGTTCAGCGGCTACTGGGGCAACGCGGAGGCCACCGACGACGCGTTCGAGGACGGCTGGTTCAAGACCGGTGACCTCGGCGCCATCGACGGGGACGGCTTCATCACCATCACCGGCCGCAAGAAGGAGATCATCGTCACCGCCGGTGGCAAGAACGTCTCCCCCGCGCTGCTGGAGGACTCGCTGCGGGCGCACCCGCTGATCAGCCAGGTGATGGTGGTCGGTGACGGCCAGCCCTTCATCGGCGCGCTGATCACGCTGGACCCGGAGTCGCTGCCCGGCTGGAAGGAACGCAACAGCCTGCCCGCCGACACCCCCATCGAGAAGCTGATCGAGAACCCGGATCTGCTCGCCGAGGTGAACGCGGCGGTGGCCGAGACGAACAAGAAGGTGTCGAAAGCCGAGCAGATCAAGAAGATCCGCCTGCTGACCATCGACTGGACCCAGGAAACCGGCGAACTCACCCCGAAGATGTCGCTCAAGCGCGCCGTCGTGATGAAGCAGCACGCCGACGACGTGGCGAACATCTACAACTGAACCGATCGCGGAAAGGCGCTGTCCGTTCGCGGGCAGCGCCTTTCGCGTGTCCGGGTCCGTCCACGACGATCCGTGCGCTGTCGCGGATGCCGGACCGATCCGGTCGGCGGCCGACCGGCAGTAGTCTCGATGCCATGGCCGATCTGCGACTGCGTGTGGTGGCCGGGATCGTCTCGGCGGGCCTCACGCTGGGTGTCGCCGAATTGCTCGCGGCCTTCCTCGGCCCCGACAGCGCGCCGCTGCACCTTCTCGGTTCGGCCGTGGTCGACCACACGCCCGACGGTGTGCGGGAATGGGCCATCACCACCTTCGGCACCAACGACAAGGCCGCGCTGTACCTGATCATGAGCGTGATCGCCGTCCTGGTCGCCGGCGTGGCCGGAGCGATCGAGCGGACCACCCGTGCCGCCGGGTCGTGGTTGTTCGCCGTGTTCGGAGTGATCACCGCTTGGGTGGCGGTGGCGCGCACCGGTCTCACCGCCGCGTTGCCGACCGTCGTCGGCGTCGCCGTCGGCATCTACTCGCTGCGAGCGCTGACCCGTCGCATCGACGCGGCGGTCGACAAGTCGTCCGGTGCGAGGCACGCGGGAACGGCATCGTCGACCGACCCTGCTCGAACCGTGGCCGAGGCTTCCGCCGACCGAGATCACTCAGAGCACGCCGATGTCGCCGACGGGCAGAACCGGGCGATCACCGACGTGGACTCGCGTCCGGACTCATCGGTGCACCGGCCAGGCACCGAACGCCCTGGTGCAGGCGAGAACCTCGCCGCCGCGGACGAACCGGGAAGGGTCGAGGCCAGACCGGCGGGTGAGGCCTCGCCCGCATCGGCCGCCGGGGCTTCGGAGCTCAGCTCGGCGGCTCCGGAGCGGAGGCAAGTCTTGCGGGGACTACTGGTGGCCGGTGGGCTGGCCGCGGTGACCGGAATCGGCGGACGGGTGCTCGGCGCCCGCCGCAGCGACGTTTCCGGCGAGCGAGCCGCCGTGCAGTTGCCGGAGCCGTCGGCACCCGCCGAGCCGGTCGCGCCCGGCGTGGACCTTCGTGTCCCCGGACTGACGCCGTACCTGACCGCGAACGACGATTTCTACCGGATCGACACCGCGCTGATCGTGCCGCAGGTGTCCAAGGACGGCTGGTCGCTGCGGATCCACGGCATGGTCGACCGCGAGATCCGGCTCACCTGGGCGGATCTGGCGCTTCGCCCGGTGGAGGAACACCTGGTCACGCTGGCCTGCGTGTCCAATCCGGTGGGCGGCGACCTGATCGGCAACGCGCGCTGGCTCGGTTACCGCGTGGATCAGCTGCTCGGCGAGGCGGGACCGCACCCCGACGCGGACATGGTCCTCTCGCACAGCGCCGACGGCTGGACCGCGGGCACGCCGCTGGCGGTGCTCACCGACGGACGCGACGCGCTGCTCGCGGTCGGCATGAACGGCGAACCGCTGCCGGTGCGGCACGGGTATCCAGCCCGGCTGGTCGTGCCCGGTCTCTACGGCTACGTCTCGGCCACCAAATGGGTGACCGAACTGGAAGTCACCCGCTTCGACCGCGCCACCGCGTACTGGACCCGCCGCGGCTGGTCGGCACTCGGCCCGATCAAGACCGGCATCCGCATCGACACTCCCCGTGCCCGCGGCCGCCTCCAGCCGGGCCGCATCCCCATCGCCGGAGTCGCGTGGGCGCAACATCGCGGCATCCGCGCCGTGGAAGTGCAAGTCGACAACGGCCCCTGGCAGCAGGCCCGCCTCTCCGAAGAGCAGTCCATCGATACCTGGCGCCAGTGGGTCTTCGACTGGGACGCCACCTCCGGCCCGCACACCCTCCGCGCCCGCGCCACCGACGGCACCGGCGAAACCCAAACAGCCGAACGCCGCGACGTCATCCCCGACGGCGCCACCGGCCTTCCCTCGGTCACAGTCAGCGTGGGTTGACGCGCACCGCGGATGGTCGCGTAATGGCAGGCAGTGAACTCGTGTCGACGGGATAGGATCGGGCGAGTCCGGTAGTCGTCGGCCGTTCGAGGAGGGGGCCATGTCCGAGATTTTGGATTGGGCGCGAGAAGAGAACTTGCAGCCGGCGCCGATCACGTTGGAGATCTGGAAAAAGCTTCCCGAAGATTTCTGCCGCTTGGTGGAGGTGGTGAACGGGGAGGCCGTTCGGGCGGAGTCGCCTACCAGGCCGCATCAGAAGTCCGCCCGCAGAATAGCGGACTTTGTCGAGACCGCTGCCGAAGCTCACGTTGGTCGATACCGTAGCGGCTGCTTGGACGTCGATATGGATTTCGATGTGCTGCTGTGGGAGCTGCCGCGGGTGACGATTCGGCGGCCCGACATCGCACTGTTCGAATGCGCCCCGCCCGAACTTCGGCCGTTGCCCGCTTCCATGGTCAAACTGGTGGTAGAAGTCGTCTCACCGGGCACCGAGCGTGTAGACACGGCCGACAAGCTCGCGGAGTATGCGTTGGCCGGGATCCCGTGGTACTGGATCGTCTGGGTTTCCGGCAATTGCGTCGATTCGATCGAGGTCTATGTACTCGACCATGTACTAGGCCAGTACCGACTACATGTGAAGCTGCCGCCGACCGATTCCCAGACCGTGATCGATGTGCCGATCGAGATCACCATCGACTGGACCAAGCTCGGCGTGCTGGCGCGCTGACGAACATGCCCCGCAGAAGGACTTCTTCTGCGGGGCATGGGATTTCGGCGGTCAGCTCGCTACGGCGTCGGCCTCGACCCGTTCTTTCTCGAGCCGCGGCGGGGCCGACTCGCCGTGGCGGATGAACAGTACCGAGGCGGCGACGCCGATCAGCAGGACGGCCGCGGGGAGCAGCGCGGACTGGCCGAGCGCGGTGCTGAAGGCATCCTTGACGAACTCCGGGAGCGGGCCCCGGCCCGCGCCTCCTTCGGCGACCGGGCCGCCGCCCAGGCCGTTCGCCGTCATCCTGGCCGCCACCAGCGCGCTGATCGCCGCGCTGCCGAGCACCGAGCCCACCTGGCGGGTGGTGTTGTAGACACCGGCGCCCGCGCCGGCCAGTTGGACCGGCAGGTTGTGCGTGGCGGTGGACGCCAGCGGCGCCCAGATACAGGCGTTGGCGAAACCGGCCAGCGCCGCGGCCACCAGGAACCAGACCAGCGACGAGTCCGGCTTCATCAGCGCCGCGAAGCAGAACACCGACAGCGCGAACAAGCCGAAGCCGATGGTGGGCACGATCCGCGGGTGCAGCTTGTCGGCGAACTTGCCGACCAGCGGGGCGGAGAAACCGGTCACGATCGCCATGGGCGCGAAGACCAGCGCGGACTTGGTCGGCGACAGCTCCCGCACGGCCTGCAGGTAGAAGTACGTCGGCACCATCAGGGAGGTCACCGCCGCACCCATCGCGGCGATCGCGGCGTTGGACAGCGCGAAGTTGCGATCGCGGAACAGGCTCAGCGGCAGCAACGGCTCGCCCTTGTTCCTGGCCTGGTTGACCAGGAACACCGCGAGCACCACCAAGCCAGCGCCGATCAGCAGCCAGATGCGCAACGACCAGTCGTAGGTGTTGCCCTCCTGGATGCCGAACACCAGCAGGAACATCCCGACGCCGCTGAGCAGCACGCCGGGGATGTCGAACTTGTGCTCGTGCGTCGGCAGCGCGGGCACCAGCCAGACGGCCAACGCGAAGGCGACGACGCCGACCGGAACGTTCACGATGAAGATCCATTCCCAGCCGAGACCGTCCACCAGCACACCGCCGAGGATCGGGCCCACCAGCGTCGCCAGGCCCGCGACGCCACCCCACAGGCCCATGGCAGCGCCGCGCCGGTCGGGCGGGAAGGTCCTGGTGATCACGGCCATGGTCTGCGGCGTCATCAGCGCGGCGCCGATGCCCTGGGCGGCGCGTGCCGCGATCAGCATGCCGATGGTGCCGGACAGACCGCACCACAGCGACGCGGCGGTGAACACCGCCAAGCCGATCAGATAGATGTTCTTGGGGCCGAATCGATCACCCAGCCGTCCGGTGACCAGCAGCGGCACCGCGTAGGTGAGCAGGTAGGCGCTGGTCACCCAGATCACCTGGGAGATGTCGGCGTGCAAGCTGGTCATGATCGCGGGATTGGCGACCGCCACGATCGTCATGTCCAGCAGGATCATGAAGAAGCCGACGACCAGCGCGAGCAGCGCCAGCCACGGATTGCGTTGTGTGGACATCTGTTTCGATTCCTAACTCGGATGATCCGAAAATCTCGGGTCGGCGGCCGCCACAGCGCCGGGCGGCACCGGCAGCGACACCGGGGTGTCGGCGGCCGGTTCGGCCGCGGAGCGTTCGCCGGTCACGGGGTCGAAGTCCTCCCACTCGAGTGCGCCGCCGGCCAATTCGGCGGTGAACTCCTTGACCCAGGTGAGTTCGGCGGCGAGGATCGCCCGCAGATACGGCAGGGAGATCCAGTAGCGGCGGGGAACGACGTGCTCCTCGGCCCAGGCGCTCAGCATGTCGGCATCGGCCAGTTCGGTCTCCAGCACGCCGATTCGTTCGCGCAGCAGCGTGAGCGCCTCCGTTTTCGGCAGATTGTGCAACTCGCCCAGCGCCACCGGGAAGATCGGATACTCCGGAACGGGTCGCCGCACGATCTCGGCGATCCGGTTGCGCAACGCCTCCCTGCCGCGCCCGGTGATCCGGTAGGTGGTGCGTTCGGGCCGGTTGCCCGCCCGGTCGACGCCCTCGGCGTGCACCAACTCTTGGTCGGCCAGGCGGGACACGGTGTGGTACAGCGAGCCCGGCCGCACCTTGACCAGCTTGTCCTCCCGCCGCGCGATCAGCGTCTGGAACATCTCGTACGGATGCATGGGCCGCTCCTCCAGCAGTGCGAGCACGGCGATGGCCAACGGCGTCACCGACGGATGCGCCTGCCCTTGCCCCATGCTTGTTCACCTCCGTCACTCGGTCGTCTCGGCCTTCGGCCGCCGACGCTGCGAGCCTGCCGCCGACCGGCACGCTATCGCCCGGTTCCGACATGCTCCACTCTAAATATTCCACGTGGAATATACGGCGCGGAACAGCCTGCGAACAAGACGCTGCGACCCGTGACGACCCCCACAATCCACAGCCTCGCGTATCGCGCTCCCCATGTCCCGGCTCATACACGACGAGAGGCCATCGAGATGTCAGTTCTCGATGGCCTCTCGATTTCGGCTCCCGCCGAGGCCGACGACGTCGGCGACCCTCTCCAGCGCCATTGCTGTGCGGGATGGTGTAGTGGCTGCTCAGCCAGCCTATGCCGCGACTCACAGCCGGCGGCAGTGTCGGATGCGACATCTATCGCTCGATTCCCGACAGGAAAAACGCGAGCTGACGACTCAGCGGCGTCGACCGACTGTGGCAAGCGCCGTGCGGGTCACGCCTACAACGAGTGCTTGTCCAGCCAGGCGCGCGCGACATCACTCGGTGCGGCACCGTCGTCCCGGACATTCCGGATCATGGCCGCCAGCTCGTCGGTCGTCAGTTCGCCCGCGACGTAGTCGAGTTTCTTGATCTGCCGCCGGTCGAGCAGTCCTTTGCGGAACAGCGGCAGCACGTTCTCGGCTCGCACGGCGTACTCGTCATCGGACAGCACGGCCAATCCGTCGGTCGCACCGGGCGTCAGTTCGGCGGGACCGCCGAGCAGGCCGACCTGAACCCGGCCTTCCAGCAGCGCTTTCCGCAGTGCGGCGGGATCCGGGAAGGCCACGGTGGCGGCGAAGTCGCACCCGGCGACGCGATCGCTCCCGGCCTGCGGCAGCAGGCCGGGCGTGGCCGCTACGCCGACGGTCAGTCCACCGCAGCGGGGCGCGAGATCACGCACCGAACGCACTCGGTCCTGCGCCGCCGCCTGTGCGGTGAGCAGCACCCGCGGCCGCAGATCGGTGCCGTCGGCGCGATCGGAGACGACCAGCCCCTCGGGCAATGCGGCGCTCACCGCATCTTTCACCTGCTCAGGCAGCCGCGCCGTCGTGTGTTCGTCGAGATGGGCCAGCAGCGCGCCGGTGTGCTCGCCGACCACTTGGACCCGGTCCGCATCGAGCGCGGCGAGGTAGTCCGCGCGGCTGCCCAGTCGCGGGTCCACCGCGGTCCGCACACCGGCGCGCGCGAGCGCGTCCGCATAGATTTCGGCGAGCACGGAGGACTCGATCGAATCACCCGCGCCGACCGTGATCGACGGCTGCGGCTCGTCGTTTCCGCAGGACACGACCAGCGCGACGGAAGCGACGACCAGCAACCGAGCCAGCACCCGCTGTGACGCGGCCAACACCATCCGGCGACACCAACTCTCCGACGACTCGACACGGCCAACAGAAAAACCCGGAAGCGGGCAGTATGGACACCCAGAATGTACCGGCGGCCGCTCGGTGCCGAGACCGCGCCCGCCGTCATGTCGGAAGGACTCTCGTGAAATCCACCCGCACCCCCGGTGCCGCCGCGCACCGGCACCCCGCCGCGCGCGTCGCACTGCGCGGCGCCCGTATCCTCGCCGCCGCGACCGCCCTCGCCGTCGCGATGGCCCTGTCGGCTTGTGGCGATTCCGATCCACTCGCCACAAGCGGCAGCTGTTCGGGAGACGGATTGACCGTCGGTTCGGCGAACTTCCCCGAGTCCGAGACCATCGCCGAGGTGTACGCGGAAGTGTTGCGCGCCAACGGCTTCAGCGTGGATACCAAGCTGGGCATCGGCAGCCGGGAAGCCTACCTTCCCGCCCTGCGGAAGTGCGCCATTTCGGTGATCCCCGAGTACACCGGCAATCTGCTGCAGTACCTGGACAAGAACGCCACCGCCACCAGCGCGGCCGACGTGAACAGCGCGCTCGGCAAGGCGCTCGGTTCCGATCTCGCGATCGGCACGCCCGCGCCCGGCGAGGACTCGGACGCCGTCGTCGTCACCCGCGCCACCGCCCAGCGCTGGAACCTGAGCACGATCGCCGACCTGGCCGCGCACTCGGCCGAGGTGAAATTCGGCGCGCCCGCCGAATTCCAGGAGCGTGCGGGCGGTCTGCCCGGCCTGAAGAAGAACTACAACCTGGATGTCGCGGCGGGCAATTTCGTGCCGATCGCCGACGGGGGCGGTCCCGCGACGGTTCGCGCGCTGGTCGAGGGCCAGGTGACCGCGGCCGATATCTTCACCACCTCGCCCGCCATCCCGCAGAACGACCTCGTGGTGCTGAACGACCCGAAGCACAACTTCCCCCCGCAAAACGTGGTGCCGCTGCTCAACGCGAGCAAGAAGTCGGACAAGGCGCTCGCGGCGCTGAACGCGGTATCCGCGCAGCTGACCACCGCCGAACTGATCAAGCTCAACGAGGCGGTCTCCGGCACCGGCAAGACCGAGCCCAAGGCCGCCGCCGCGGCCTGGGTCGCCGCCAAGGGGCTGAACAAGCCGGTCGGCTAGGGAGGGAGATTCGGTGTCCGATATCGAATTCTCCGGTATCAGCAAGACCTATCCGGACGGCACGCACGCCGTCACCGACCTGGATCTGCGCATCGAGTCCGGGTCGTTCACCGTGTTCGTCGGGCCTTCCGGCTGCGGTAAGACGACCTCGATGCGAATGATCAACCGCATGATCGTGCCCAGCTCGGGGACGATCACCATTGCCGGGCAGGATGTCTCGACCGTCGATCCGGTCCGGCTGCGCCTCGGGATCGGGTACGTCATCCAGAGCGGCGGACTGCTGCCGCACCGGACGGTCGTCGACAATGTCGCGACCGTTCCGGTCCTGCGCGGCGACTCGCGCCGGGCCGCCCGTGCCGCGGCGCTCGAGGTACTCGACCGGGTCGGCTTGGATCGCTCGCTGGCGCAGCGGTATCCGGCGCAACTGTCGGGTGGTCAGCAGCAGCGCGTTGGCGTGGCCCGCGCGCTGGCCGCCGACCCGCCGGTCCTGCTGATGGACGAGCCGTTCAGCGCCGTCGACCCGGTGGTGCGCGCCGAATTGCAGGTCGAAATGCAAAGGTTGCAGGCGGAATTGCACAAGACCATCGTGTTCGTTACACACGACATCGATGAGGCGATCACGCTCGGCGATCGCGTGGCGGTGTTCGGACGCGGCGGAGTGCTCCAGCAGTACGACGCGCCGCAACGCGTGCTCGCCCAGCCCGCCACCGATTTCGTCGCCGACTTCGTCGGCCGCGACCGCGGTTACCGCGGATTGTCCTTCCGGTCCGCGAATGAGATTCCGCTGCACGAGATCCGGACGGCTGTCACGGACGAGGTGCGCGAACTGCGACTCGACGCGGGCGAGTGGGTGCTGGTGGTCGACACCGACCGCAAGCCGGTGGGCTGGATGGACGTCACCGGCGTCGAGGGATTCCGCGCGGGCCGCGCCCTGTCGGACAGCATGTCGGCGGGCGGTTCGCTGTTCACCCCGTCCGGCGACCTGCGCCAAGCGCTGGACGCCGCGATCTCCTCGCCATCCGGAATCGGTGTCGCCGTCGACGGCGCCGGTGCGGTACGCGGCGGAGTGCTGGCCACCGAGGTGCTCGAGCAGTTGGCCGGGCAGCGCGCCCACGAAGACGCCGAACGCAACCGGCACTTCTTCGAAGAACGAGTGCCGTGAACGGACGTGAGCGAGACGGCGTCGTGCACGCCGGAATCCGGAGAGCGGCATGAGATACCTCGTCGAGAACTTCTCGGAGATCATGGGAATCACCGCGACCCACCTCTATCTCGCCCTGGTGCCGCTACTGCTGGGCCTGGTGATCGCGGTCCCGGTCGGCGCGCTGGTGCGGCGAGCGGCGTGGCTGCGCCGGGTCACGGTGACCGCCGCGAGCCTGGCCTACACCGTTCCGTCGCTGGCGCTGTTCGTGATCATTCCTCCGCTCGTCGGCATCTCGGCCATCGACCCGCTGAACGTGATCATCGCGCTCACCATCTATTCCACGGCGCTGCTGGTGATCGCGGTCCCGGCGGCTCTGGACTCGGTGCCCGGCACGGTGCTCGACGCGGCCGACGCGGTGGGCCACGGCCCGCTGCGCCGCACGCTCACCGTGGATATGCCACTTGCCGTGCCGGTCTTCGTATCCAGTCTGCGGGTGGTGGTGGTGACCAATATCGCGATGGTGTCGGTCGGCGCGCTGATCGGCGTCGGCGGGCTCGGCAAACTGTTCACCCAGGGCTACCAGCGCGATTATCCGGACGAGATCATGGCGGGCATCATCGTGACGCTCGCGCTCGCGCTGGTCGCCGACCGGGTGGTGTACGCGCTGGGCCGCTGGTCGACGCCCTGGGTGCGCGCGGACGCCAGGACCGTCAGGGCGAAAGGCACTGCGGCATGAACCTTTTCCTCGACGCCTGGCACTACTTCACCGACGGCGCCAACTGGAGCGGTCCGTCGGGCATCGGGAGCCGCATCGTTCAGCACCTCTGGTACAGCTTCCTGACCGTCGCCGTCTCCGCGGTGATCGCCGTACCGCTCGGCCTGATCATCGGCCACACCCGGCGTGGGGCGGCGGTGCTGGTCGGCTTCGCCAACGCCATGCGCGCGCTGCCCACCCTCGGCCTGTTGACCTTCCTGGTGCTGCTGCTCGGCCTCGGCTTGATACCGCCGCTGCTGGCACTGATCACGGTCGGCATCCCCCCGCTGCTCGCGGGCGCGTACGCGGGAATCGCGAACGTTCCCGCCGACGTCGTGGACGCCTCGCGCGCCATGGGCATGACCGAACGGCAGATCCTGTTCCGAGTGGAGGTGCCCAACGCGCTGCCCATCCTGCTCACCGGGCTGCGCGGCGCGACCCTCCAGGTGGTGGCCACCGCGACGATCGCCGCCTACGTCAACCTCGGCGGCTTGGGCCGCTACATCTTCGACGGCATCAGCCTCTACCGCTACGACCGCGTGCTGGTCGGCGCGCTGCTGGTGGCGGTGCTGGCGATGCTGCTGGACGGGCTGCTGGCCTTCGCGGCGTGGGCCAGCGCGCCGGGAACCGGCCGGTTGCGTCGCCCGACCCCGGCCGCGCAATCTGCTCCGCTATCGACCCAGGACCGAGCCACCGTGCCCAACTAGCTCTCCACGTGTCCGCTCAGTCGTCGGTGACGCGAGGCGCTTACTCGGCCGCGACACGCAAAAGGCGCCCATTCGCGGTCGAATGGGCGCCCTTCGGCTGGCGTGCGGTGGCGTTACGCGACGCCCTCGGCGCGAGCGGCGGCGGCGACCGCTTCGGCGACGGCCGGAGCGACCCGCGGGTCCAGCGGGCTCGGCACGATCTTGTCCGGGCCGAGTTCGTCGGCGACGACGCTGAGGATGGCGTCGGCGGCGGCGATCTTCATGCCCTCGGTGATCCGCCGGGCGCCCGCGTCCAGCGCGCCCTTGAAGACGCCGGGGAACGCGAGCACATTGTTGATCTGGTTCGGGAAATCGCTGCGGCCGGTGGCCACGATCGCGGCGTACTTGCGCGCCACCTCGGGGTGGATCTCCGGGTCCGGGTTGGACATGGCGAACACGATCGCCTCCGGAGCCATCGACGCGATGAGCTCCTCGGCGATCAGACCGGCCGACAGGCCGAGGAACACGTCGGCGCCTGCCAGCGCCTCCGCCGCGCCGCCGGTGAGGCCGCGCGGGTTGGTGCGGGTGGCCAGCTCGGCCTTCACCTCGTTGAGGTCGCCGCGGTCGGCGCCGACGATGCCCTTCGAATCGAGCACGGTCACGTCGCGGACACCGGCGGCCAGCAGGATGTTCGTGCACGCGACACCCGCGGCGCCCGCGCCGGACACCACGACCTTGAGGCCCTCGATGCCGCGGCCCTGCACCTTGGCGGCGCCGTTGAGCGCGGCGAGCACCACGATGGCGGTGCCGTGCTGGTCGTCGTGCATCACGGGGCAGTCGAGCGCCTCGATGACGCGCTTCTCGATCTCGAAGCAGCGCGGCGCGGAGATGTCCTCCAGGTTCACCGCGCCGAAGCTCGGCCGCAGGCGGATCAGCGTCTCGACGATCTCGTCGACGTCCTTGGTGTCCAACACGATCGGGATCGAATTCAGCCCGGCGAACTTCTTGAACAGCGCCGCCTTGCCCTCCATCACCGGAAGCGAGGCGCGCGGGCCGATGTCACCGAGGCCGAGCACGGCGGTGCCGTCGCTGACCACGACCACGAGCCGATCGGTCCAGGTGTAGCGCTTGGCCAGCGCCT
Organism: Nocardia sichangensis; assembly: GCF_047200615.1. Taxonomy (NCBI): domain Bacteria; kingdom Bacillati; phylum Actinomycetota; class Actinomycetes; order Mycobacteriales; family Nocardiaceae; genus Nocardia; species Nocardia sichangensis. The sequence continues at coordinate 8,721 of NZ_JBJZOK010000015.1, read as the reverse complement.
CGTCCTCCGCGATCGCGCGGCTGACCTGGGCGACGCCCGGGGTGTAGGCGATCGACAGATCGCGCTGGGTCTCCAGGGGCGCACTGAGTTCGACCGAGAGCTTGCCGCCGAGATGTCCCGCGAAAATTTCGTCGTTTGTGATTTCGGACAAGCTTGCCGTGGAATTCGGTGCATCAGTCACAGGTGACACGATTTCACTCCTGCTCGGGTCGGGCTAAACCGGGGGACGGTTACCACCGGGTAATGGGTATAAGGGGTTTCACGACGCTCATCGGGTGCGCTGACCGGTGCGTTTCGAGCTGGCTGCGAGCGGCGAACGCGACTTGCCGAGTTCTCGATGGCGGGCGCGGCACTGATCCGCGAAGCAGAACCGAGCGGGTGCGCCCGGACAGAACGTGCGGTGCGATCTCGCGGGTCGCGACGGTACGTCGGCGAGGCGGAGACCTCCGTGATTCCCTCACCCGGCGGTGGCGGAGGCAAGGAATCCGACACATTCTGCCAGTCCGGTAGGCAAGTTGCCAAACCGGTTACCCCCTGGGCCGTGTCGCGCTCCATCACCCAACGTTATGGGGCGGGAATTACCCTCAGGTAAGCGGAAACTCCCCGTTCAGCAGTCGCGCGCGGTGAGCGATCGCACCGCTCGGGGCGGCGGCGGTGTGAGTACCAGCGGGCCGAGCGCCGCCCGGCGGCGCTCTGTCAAGCGACGATATCGCGGGGCTGCTCCGGCATCGTCCTCTGCGCGTCCGGGCGCACCCACACGCTGCGCACACCACCGGACATCAGTCGCGTCCGCCAGGTGTCGGACGCGCCGGGATGATCGGTCCTGCGGTGCATGCCGCGGCTCTCCGTGCGCGTCAGCGCGCTGTATTTGGTCCAGCGCGCCACCGCGAGCAGCGCGGCGGCCTGCCGGGCCCGCAGCAGGTCGGCGCCGCTGCCGCCGAGGTCGAATTCCGCCCCGGGCCACATGCCGTCGAGTTCGCCGATGCTGTCGCGCAGGCTGCCCGCGCTGCGCCAGTAGCTGCGCCGCAACGGCAGAGTGTGCTCTTGGACGAGGCCGACCACCGCCCTCGGATCGATCCGCGCCACGGCGTTGAGCCCGGCTCCGGTCACCTCGCGCGCCGGGGCACGCCGGTCCGTCGTCCGGGCGAATTTCGCCGCGCCCGCGCCCGCCCAGACGCCGGAAGCGATCGCCCACGCCGCGCTCAGTCCGCCGAATCCGCTCACCGCGCCGGTGAGCGGCTCGCGACTGACCACGTCGCCCGCGGCGAACAGGCCCGCGACGGTGGTCGCGCATTCCGGTCCGGTGACGCGCAGTCCGCCGGTGCCGCGCACGGTGCCCTCCAGCACGGCGCGCAGCGGCACCCGTTCGGCACGGTCGACGAAGCCATGGCGCGCCAGCCGGGACCGGAGGGCCACCGGTACGTCGTCCAGGGCGGCGAAAACGCGCTGACCATCGGCGATGGCCGCGAGCGCCGCCGAGCGATGCCCGGGCAGCTCGACGCCGGATTCGTCGTAGAGCGGGGCGTACCGCAAGGCGAGATTCCGCAGCGCGGTCGGCTCGGCCTTGCCTGGCGGAATCAGGCTGTAGGCGCAGGAGAACTCCATCCCGGACAGCTCGGCGCCCGCTTCCACGGCGAACAACAGACCGTCGCCGGTGTCCACGTCGGTGCCCGCCGCCCCGGACAGGAACGCGCAGCCACCGGTGGCCACCACGACCGCACCCGCGCGCACGGTCCAGCGCCCGAACCCGTCGTGGGGGCGCAGTCCGGTGGCGCCGCGCACTACGCCGTCGCGGTCGACCAGCAGTTGCAACGCCGGGTGATGATCGAGTACCCGGACCCCAGCTTCCCGCACCGCGCGGCGCATTCGCCGCAGGTAGCGAGCACCGTCGAGATAGCTGCGCCGCCTGGCCGGACCCGCGGGGTCACCGGCGATGTGATAGCCCCAGCGGGCCAATTGCTCGACCCGCTGATGACTTTCCTCGAGCACGCGGTGCATCCAGTCCGGATCACCCAGCGCGCCGCCGTGCGCGTGCCCGCGCCGGACCGCCTCGTCCCGCGCCGGGCCGGGCGGAAGGTGCCACAGCGAGATCGCGCCGTACGCCGTCGGCCCGCTCGACCCGCAGCGCGCCTTGTCGACGAGCACCACGGTGGCGCCGGCCGCGGCGGCCGAGACGGCCGCCCAGGTACCGGCGGGACCACCGCCGAGTACCAGTACATCCGTCTCGAGTTCGGTCATAAAGAAAAATGTTCGGGCACAATTCATCGGCCCGCAACCAAAACTCGGGAGTCAGCTCCACCATTGCGTCCACAGCAATAGTCCAGCAGCCAGAAAAACGATCATCGAACCGGTAAAGGCGGCCGAACCACGATGCCGGTCCGAATATATCTGCGCCGCCAGGGCGACCACCGCGGCCGCCACGTGCCAGGCCACCGATTCGGCACCGGGACCAGGGAAGCCGCGCCGCTGCGCGATGACCGCGGCGCCGACCACGACCAGCATGCCCACCACGACGCCACCGGCGACGACGCCGCTGAGGCCGCGCACGAATCTCACGCGGCGATCACCGGCACGCCGGAGGCCTTGCCCACCAGCTTCTCGAATTGCGTTGCGTCGGTGGTGAACTCGCCGAGCCGAATGGTCTTGTTTGTGCCGTGATAGTCCGATGAACCGGTGGTGAGCAGGCCGAGTTCCGCGGCGAGATCGGTGAGCAGCTCGCGGTCGGCCGCGGAGTGGTCCGGGTGCGCGATCTCCAGGCCGCCGAGCCCGAGCGCGGCCAGCTCCCGGATGTCGTCGACGGCGAGCAGCCTGCCCCGCTTGCGCGCCCTGGTGTGCGCCAGCACGCTGACTCCGCCCGCGGTGGCGATCATCTGCACCGCGCGACGCAGCGGGGTGTCGGCCTTCTCGGCGTAGTAGGGACCGTGCGGGGCGAGCAATTCGTCGAACGCCGCGTCCACGCTGGGCACCACGCCCGCGGCGACCAGCGCCCGGGCCAGATGCGGGCGCCCGGCCGACGGCCCAGCCGAGGCCAGCACGGCGTCCGGATCGATCGGCAGTCCGTCGGCCGCCATCCGCTCGGCCATGGCGCGCAGCCGTTCCACCCGTTCGGCGCGCAGCCGCTCACGTTCCTCGGCGAAGCCGCGATGGGTCGGGTCGAACAGGTAAGCCAGCAAATGTACGGGCACCGGCCAGCCATCCTCCCCCAGGCCGACGCAGGACATCTCCATGCCGCGGACCAGCGTCAGCCCCTTCGGCAGCGCGTCGACCGCTTCCGACCATCCGGCCGTGGTGTCGTGATCGGTGATCGCGACGACGTCCAGGCCCGCGGCGGCCGCGTTCCGTACGAGTTCCGCCGGAGTATCGGTGCCGTCGGACGCGGTCGAATGGGTATGCAGGTCGATGCGCACGCCTTCAAGTCTTACAGTGCTGCGCCGTCCCCCCGCACGCGCAGGCGACGTTCCGCCGGCCTGCGGCGACGTAGCATCGTCAGCGTGCCGTCCTTTTCTCCGCTTTCCTCGCTTCGTGGATCCGGCCGGACGCCGTCGCAGTCCGAGCAGCGGTTCATCCCGGTTCCGACGGCGCAGGCGATCGTCGACTGCGCCGTGTACGTGGACGGAAAGCGTCTGCCCGGACGGTTCACCCACAAGGCCGCACTCGCGCGAGCCCGCGAGGAGCCGAACGGGTTCGTCTGGGTGGGCCTGCACGATCCCGACCAGACGCAGATGGAAGACATCGCCGCGACGTTCGGCCTGCACCAGCTCGCCACCGACGACGCCCTGCAACGGCACCAGCGGCCGAAACTGGAGCGCTACGACGATTCGCTGCTGCTGGTGTTGCGCACGGTCAGCTACGTCCCGCACGAGATGAACAGTGTCAGCGAGATCGTGGAGACCGGCGAGATCATCGTGTTCACCGGTCCCGACTTCGTGGTCGCCGTCCGGCACGGTGAGCACTCCGGACTGGCCGAGGTACGCAAGGCGCTGGAGGAGGACTCCGCGCAGCTGGCCCTCGGACCGGGCGCGGTGCTGCACGCGATCGCCGACCGGATCGTGGACTCCTACATCGACGTGGCCCAGTCGGTCGAGAACGACATCGACGAGATGGAAGAGGAGATCTTCACCCCGCGCAGCAAGGTCACGGTGGAATCCATCTACCAGCTCAAGCGCGAGGTGGTCGAGCTGCGGCGCGCGGTGAATCCGCTCGCCGCGCCGCTGGAACAGCTCAGCCGCAAAACCGATCTGCCGGTGCCGAAGGAGGTCCGGCGCTACCTGCGCGATGTCGCCGAGCATCACGCCGCCGTGGCCGAGCGGATCAACGACTTCGACGAGGCGCTCAGCGCGCTGATCAGCGCCGCGCTGGCCCGGATCGGCGTGCAGCAGAACACGGATATGCGCAAGATATCGGCCTGGGTGGCGATCGCTGCCGTGCCGACGATGATCGCGGGCATCTACGGAATGAACTTCGACCACATGCCCGAACTGCACCAGGTCTGGGGTTATCCGATGGTGTGGGTGCTCATCCTCGCCATCTGCACCGGCTTGTTCTTCACCTTCCGCCGCAACAAGTGGCTGTAGCCGGGCTGGGCATCACAAGCTGGCGGCGCCGCGCCTCGGGTCGCGCACATCGATGCCCGCCTCCTGCCAGGCCTCCCGCAACGCCTGCGCGCCCCGCACCCGGACCCAGGCCGCCTCGGTCGCGGTCACCGGCGTCACCGCGAAGTACCGCACCGGCTCGGCCGGCTCGGGCAGCGGCACCTCGGGAATGTCGCTCTCACCGAGCAGAACCGCGGTGAACGGCGCGTCGCGCCACATCGGCTCACCCAGATCCATCAGCGCGTCCGCTTGCAGCACAACACCTTCCACGACCGGCGCCGCGGCGAGCACGCCGAGCGACTTGGCCAGGCCCGAGCTGGCTCCCACACCGGACCGCAACGTCAGCACGAGTTCCGCGCGCGGGCCGCGCACCGGGTCGGCGTGCACCGCGGTGGGATCGCCCATGGGATGCCTGCTGCCGCCCAGCGTCACGTAGTGCACCAGATCGTCCTCGACGATGCGCAGGATCTCGATCGGCTCCAAGCCCAGAAAAGTAACCGACGCGGCGTCGACGTTCGCGGCGTCCACACCGAAATGGCCCAGCACCTCGGTGCGGACCGTCTCCAGCACTTCCATACGTCAGATCGCCAGCCGCGCGAGCATGTCCCGTGCCTGCTCGGCCGACTTCGGATCGCACAGCACGTCGTAGCGGCCAGCCACCAATTGCATGGTGGACGCGAAGTCGCGCTGACCCCTGGTCGCCGCGTACGGGATCGAGGTCGAGATCAGGCCGAAGATGATGCCGCCGACCAAGCCGACGATCAGCGGGCCCAGCGCGCCGCTGGTGGTGAACAGGCTCAGCAGCAGACCGAGGAACAGGCCGAGCCAGGCGCCAGACACCACGCCGCCGCCGATCACCTTGCCCCAGGTCAGCCGGTAGAGAACCCGCTCGACCTGCATCAAGTCGACACCGACGATGGTCACGTCCTGCACCGGGAACTGGTTGTCGGCCAGATAGTCGACCGCCTTCTGCGCCTCGGCGTAGGTCGGGTAGGAGCCGACCGGCCAGCCCGACGGAGGCGTCGGGAGGGCCTGCCGCGCACGGCTCGAGTTCCCCAAGGGATTCGTCATAGTTCCATTCTGCTATTCCGACGCATCCCGCGGTGGTGTGAAACGCGTGGTGCGCGTCATTCCGGCGGCGCGGCCCTTTTCCGCGATCACCTGGGCCATCTTGGCGCTGGCCTCGTCGATCATCTCCTCGCCGAGCATCACCGCGCCGCGGGCGCCGCCCGCCGCCGAGGTGTGGAAGGCATAGGCGTCCAGGATCTCCTCGGCGCGGTCGTAGTCCGATTGCCGCGGGCTGAAGATCTCGTTGGCCGCCTCGATCTGACCGGGGTGCAGCACCCACTTGCCGTCGAACCCGAGCGCGGCTGTGCGCGCGGCGGCTCGGCGGAAGCCGTCCACATCCCGGATCTGCAGGTACGGGCCGTCGATCGCCTGGAGGCCGTGGGCGCGGGCGGCGAGCAGGATGGTCATCAGGATGTGGTGGTAGGCGTCGCCGGTGTCGTAGCCCTCCGGCTGTTCGCCGACCACCAACGTGCGCATGTTGATGCTGGCCATGAGGTCCGCCGGGCCGAAGACCAGGGTCTGCACCCGGGGACTCGCGGTGGCGATCGCGTCGATGTCGCGCAGTCCCACAGCGTTCTCGATCTGCGGCTCGATGCCGATCCGTCCGACGTCCAAGCCGCAGGTCTTCTCCAGCTGGGTCAGCAGCAGGTCCAGCGCGCGCACCTGGCCCGCGTCGGTCACCTTGGGCAGCAGGATCGCGTCCAGCCGCGCGCCCGCGCCCTCGACCACGGAAATGACGTCGGCGTAGGTCCATTCGGTGGTCCAGTCATTCACCCGGACCACCCGCAGTTGCGTTCCCCACCCGGAGTCGTTCAGCGCCGCGACGATGTTCGCCCGCGCCTCGGCCTTCGCGACCGGCGCGACCGCGTCCTCCAGATCGAGGAACACCTCGTCGACGGGCAACGTCTTGGCCTTCTCGATCATCTTCGGGTTGCTGCCCGGGCACGCGAGCACCGAACGGCGTGGCTTCATGATCACTCCCGTCGATCGTGGCGGGATGCGAACACCCGCGCGCGAACATCTAGCCTTGGCAGCATGGCAGCTACCAGGGTGTACGTCGCCAGGCTGGCCGGTTTGGCGGTACTGGGACCGGACGGGGAGTCTATCGGCCGGATTCGTGACGTCGTCGTGGCCGTGCGGTCCGACCGCCAGCAGCCCCGCGTGCACGGCCTGGTCGTCGAACTGCCCACCCGGCGGCGCATTTTCGTGCCGATCCTGCGGATCACCGCGATCGAGCCCGGCGTGGTCACGCTGAACACCGGAACGGTCAGCCTGCGCCGTTTCACCCAGCGACCGGGCGAGATGCTCGCCTTGGCGCAGATCGTCGACTCGATGGTGCGGGTCGATGACCCCGACCTGCCCGACCTGGCCGGCGTGGACGTCCACGTGGCCGATCTCGGCATCGAACAGGCGCGTTCCAGGGATTGGCTGGTCAGCAGGGTGGCCGTGCGCGGGCACCGCAGGCTTGGCCGCAGGCGCACGGTGCACGTGGTGGACTGGACCAGGGTGTCCGGCCTGACGCCCCACGAGATCGGCAGGCCGGGACAGGACGTGACGCAACTGCTCGAACGGTTCGAGGGCATGCGCGCGGCCGACGTGGCGCAGCAACTGCGCGAGCTGCCGGAGAAACGGCGGATCGAGGTGGCCGTCGCGCTGGACGACGAACGTCTGGCCGACGTGGTGCAGGAACTGCCCGACGACGAGCAGGTCGAGTTGCTCAGCCACCTGGAGGTGCGCCGGGCCGCCGACGTACTGGAGGCGATGGACCCCGACGACGCCGCCGACCTGCTGGGCGAACTGCCCGAGGGCGAAGCCGAATCGCTGCTCGCCCTGATGGACCCGCAAGAGTCCGAGCCGGTGCGCAGGCTGCTCGAGCACTCCCCTTACAGCGCGGGCGGCTTGATGACGCCCAAGCCGGTCATTCTCACCCCCTCCACGACGGTGGCCGAAGCTCTGGCGCGCGTGCGCAACCCGGACCTCACTCCCGCGCTGGCCTCCATGGTGTTCGTGGTCCGTCCGCCCACCGCTACGCCGACCGGCCGCTACCTCGGTTCGGTGCACATCCAGCAGTTGCTGCGCGAACCACCTGCCCACCTGGTGGGCGGGATCCTCGACACCGATCTGTCGACGTTGCGTCCCGAACTGCCTCTGGCCGCGGTGACCCGGTACTTCGCGACCTACAACCTGGTCTGCGGACCGGTGGTGGACGAGGAGAATCACCTGCTCGGCGCGGTCAGCGTCGACGACGTCCTCGACCACCTGCTGCCCGAGGACTGGCGCGACCAGGAAGAGACCGACGAACGGGGCGGAGCGTGAGCCCGCACGACCCCGCGCACGCCCGAAAGGACACACCGTGAGCGAGAACGACCCGGGCGTGCGGCTCGGTCACAGCAGGGCCCGCCAACGGCTGGAGACGCCGGTGGAAAGCCGGTTCCGATTGGAATGGGACGCCGAGGCTTTGGCCCGCAGCAGCGAGCGGGTGGCACGATTCCTGGGGACCGGTCGGTATTTAGCGGTCCAGACGATCGTGGTGGTGGTCTGGATCCTGGTGAACATCTTCGTGGTCACGCTGCGCTGGGACCCGTATCCGTTCATCCTGCTGAACTTGGCGTTCTCCACTCAGGCCGCCTACGCGGCGCCGCTGATCCTGTTGGCGCAGAACAGGCAGGACAACCGGGACCGGGTCGCCCTGGAGGAGGACCGGGTGCGGGCCGCTCAGACCAAGGCGGACACCGAGTTCCTGGCCCGGGAACTCGCATCGCTGCGCATCGCGGTCGGCGAAGTGGCCACGCGCGATTACCTGCGCCGGGAATTGGAAGAGCTGAAAGAAATTCTGGACCGCATGGAGTACGCGGAATCCCCGGATCCGGAGAGCCGGACGGACAGCGCCGGAAAGGGCGGCCGCAAGAAAAGCTTCGGCCGAAAGCCCGCTCCGGCATCGGTTTCACCGTCGGTAACCAGTGATCAACCGGAAATACCGAATAAGGACCTGACTGGTGGGTAACCTGGACAACGTTGTCCAGAGCGGCCTGGGCAGGGGATGTCCCGGACGGCCGCTCCC